>JAEOUI010000190.1 GCA_016839425.1 Promethearchaeota archaeon | reverse complement strand
CTCTTAAAAATTAACGCTGGGTCTATTGATGTCATAGGCATCTCCCAATCTGATAAAGGAAAGATTAAAGATGCTTCTAAAAACTGTGATGTGGCAATTAGAACTACAATGAAACTTTTTGTTGAAATGGATAATATGTCTACCTTTCAACTTATAGGAAAAATGATCAAGGGGAAGTTAAAAGTCAAGGGAGGAAAAAAATTAGCAATTTTACAAGAATTAAGAATATTGGCAAACGAGGAAGACGCTGCTGCTCTTGATTATTAATTTATTATAGATTTTCTTTGAAAAAGTAATACAACATATCTGGTACCCTATATAATGTATGTTCTCTAAATTTTTTTCTAAATACAGTCTGAAAGTTAATATTAAAAATAAATTAAGAAATATTTTATACTGCGTTAAAAAATAAACCAATGAAATCTGAAATACAAGCAGAGTTAGAAAAAATTAAGATTGGATTTAATAAAGATCTTGTTGTTAATCTTAAAAGGGAGATTATCGTTCAATACGAAATTATTGAAGAAAAAGAGATTTATTGGTCAATTATTATTACAAATAAGGAATTGAATATTATTGATGGCTCAATTGAGAATCCGACTTTAAAATTCAAATTTAGAGGAAAAATTGCTTTTTTAAATTATCTTAGGGGTGAATTAAAAGAACTAAGAGGGTGGATGAATGAATATTACACTTTTGATGGCTCTTTGTTTCTTTTATCATTTGTCAATAAATTGTTCAATCTAAGATGAGTTCTCCACAATAATTAAAGGAATAAATAAAAAAAAAAAGTTAATAATTTAAGATTTCCAGACTGACTCGTACTTTTGAGCAATCCCAATTGGGCCTCTAACTTGAATTTTACCTTGAGTGTATGCCTGAATACCATCAATTTCGCCCGTCTGAATTTGGTTGAAGCTTTCAACTGAATTATAGATAAAAGTGATAACGGGCCTTTCTGCTTCACCTTCTAATATTTGATATTCTCCGTTATCGAGGGTTATATACCACGATCCTCCTCCGTCGCCTTCAATTTTATATTGGAATGTAATTTTCTTTTTAAACTCTAAAGCGGCATTTTTATTGAAAGATTTTTTCATCATATCAAATACTTCTTGTACAGTTACCATTTTTTTTTCACCTGAATTTTTTATAATTCAATCCCTTTCTTTTCGGCCAATGCTTTTTTAGCTACATCAAGTGCAATCATAACATCGGTTGCCCATCCATCTGCTTGAATTTCATCACACCATTGCGCTGATGGGCATGCTCCGCCACCAATAAGGTAAATATATTTTTCCCGGAGGCCTTGTTTTTTAAGGAAATTTGCAATGACTTTTTGTTCGAACAAAGTTCCCGTGAGCAAGGCCGAGGCTCCAATAATATCTGCTCCTTCTTCTTCTGCTTTTTGTATAAATTTTTCTTTCGGGACATCTTTCCCAAGATTATAGACATGAATCCCGTTGGCTTGAAACACTGCATCTACTATGCTTATACCCAAATCGTGAATATCTCCCTTGACGGAACCTAAAACCATCTTTGCTTTTGGCTTATATTCTCCTTTTGGTATTTTCTCCAAGATATAATCAAGAGTCTCACGCATGATTTCAGCACCTACCATCAAATAAGGAAGCGCAATTTCTCCCTTTCCAAATTTTTCTCCAAGAATCTTTATTGAAGGAGTCAATCCATCATTAATTAAGTCTAATGGATTTATATTACTTTCAATACCTTGTTTTGCAAGATCCATGCAGGTTTCCTTGTCATAAGCTAAAATCGCTTCTTTCATTCCATTGCAGACTTCATCTTTGGTTGTCATTTTATAGATCACCTCTTTTAAAATAATGCTAACTCTTCGTCAGCTTGTTTTAATAATGCTTGACAGCGCTCGTCGACGTCTTTAGCGATTGGTTTGGGTTCATGCTTTTCGAGCTCCTTCAATCGTTCGCGACATATCTCGTGCCACATTTTAGCGCCTTTTGCTAACCATTGATCGGCGTGTTCGTGAATCCAATCCTTCGAGTGCCAAAAGAGACCTTCTTTTGGGTCGATCCATTTTAAAGTGTGTTTATTAGTTGTAAATAGTTTTTCGGGACCAGTTTTTTTTATCATATCTAAGGCTAAATGCTCCTCGTCAAATTTCAAAAGATTCTCTGTAAGATCAAATAATAAAGACCTAACAAGATTGATTATTGATTCACCCATTGGAATCGTTTCATAAATGAACGCTTGTGGAGTCGATCCAAATTGAACGATGTTTCCTCCTTGAATTGTATGTGTAAGAGTTGAAAATATCCATTGGACTCCTATTTCATCTAAAGGTGCCGTTAGGCAATAAGAGCACTGAGAAACTGGCAAGTTATATAAGTCTTGATATACTTGGTTTCCCGCACCAGTAACTAGCTGAAAGCTAGGCGTTAATGTTAGCTGACCTGTAGCAGGATCTGTTGGAGTGCAGCAAGGCCAGGGAATCGAAGCAGTACCAGGATCTAAATATTGAGATATTGCAATACCATAATGACAGCAAGCTAAAGCAAGAACGGTCTGTGCCCCTATTGTTGCTGGTGCGGTAAATGGCGATGTACCTCCCCAATAAGGAAATGTTGGAAAATGGTATTTTGCGCTTCCTATCATGGCCCAAAAATTTTGTCTCGTTGATGTTAAAGGGCCAATACAGCTTGGTAAACCCGCGAGAATCGGGCGCTTTGCAGCTTCGTCAAAACCTCCTTGCACTTCTGCGGATAATTTTCCTAAGTAGTCCCACTCTGTAATACCGCCTTCAGTAATTGCGCAGGGTCCTCCGTGTTTTCCCGAATATTTCATCTTATTATAAGCTGTATGAAGCTCCGCTGGAAGGCCCTCGTTAGTTTTTTCAACGTCCTCGACTGGTGTTCCAAAGAATCCCTCATACGCATCGATTGCATCGACCATTTTAAACCCACGAATCACATCAGCCTCTCCAGGGATGCGAGAGTTCCATTGGCTTGTACTTTCGTCCCATTCATAAATCTTTGTAGATCCGCTCGTGAACATTGCATAAAAATCTCTTTGAGCACTAGCAACCGTTAAATCCCAGTTAGGGTCCCTTCCTGCCAATACATACGATCGAGGTGCCTTTTTTATCATTTCTTTGATCCAGTATTCCGGAAATCTTGCGATCAGCGTTTTTTCATCGATATCTGCTGGCGTGTCTTTAAGATATTCAACGCATTCCTTGTCATCGATTTTAACCCCCATTTCACTTAAAATGTGGTAAGCCGAAGCATCTAATAAATCGCATTCTTCTTTTGTGAGCATCCGCCACATTCTATTCATTCCAGGAAATTTAACTTTCTCTCCTTTTCGCATTTTATCACCTTTTTTTTCAAAGTAATTTTTTTGTAAAAAAAAACAAAAACCTTATAAGATAGAATTTTTTTTTTCAAAAATAACAATTGAGCTTGAACATTCAAGTCATCAAAAAAAAAATTGCACTTCTTTGTCCTTTTATGGTTAAAAAACTAAAAAAATTAGTTATAAAAATACCAATTGATCCTAGATACAAGTTGTTTTTTGATCTCGTCGAAAAGTACGAAATTGTTCAAATCCACCGTCATGACGAGGAAAATATATTTGTTACTCAAAAAATCAAGTTCAAGGATAGCAATATGAACCCAAAAATGCTAACAAGCAATGAAAAATATGGAATCTATTTTGTTGAGATATTAGCAAAAGATAAACAAAAAAACGAATATGTATGCTTTTCTAAACACAAATGGTTTGAGGAAATGAAAGATTTATTTAAAAAAATTGAAATTGTTATAGAACCACCTATTATATTGGAAAATGAACGCATCCATATCAGTTTTTTAACAGATAACGAAAGCATTGATAAAGTCCTAAAATATCAAGAAGAAATTTTTGGGAATCAAATTGAAATTATAAGTATTACTTCAGTGCATCCTAATAAAGACAATCTTTTCTTGGTCTTAACAGATCGACAAAGAGATATAGCGTTTTACGCTGTTCAAAACGGATATTACGAAATCCCTCGTAGAATTGATTCAAGGAGTATTGCAAAACACTTTAGTATAACTCAAAGCGCCTTGTGTGAGCACTTGCGAAAAATTGAAAAAATTATCTTCAATATAATCTTTGGATAAAACAAATATCAAATTAACAGGATTAACTTGTTTTTGTTGAATAAATAAAAATACTTGAAATGACAAGCTTAAGCTAAAAATATGAAACAATAATTATTTTACATAAAAATAGCCATCAAGAAGAAGAATTATGTTTAATTATAGCGTTCCACAAAAAACATATAAAATTGGTAAATATTCAATCGGTGGAGATCCTCGAGAAGTATCGACAGCGGTAATTGGTACGATTTTTTACTACAAGCAAAAAGATATATTTAAAAACGAAGCCAAGGGAGAGATCGAGAAAGAATATGCTGAAAAACTCATAAGAAATAAAGAAGAACTCGCCGATAAAACGGGACTAGTACCAGGATTTGATGTTATTCTATCATACGAAGAAAATATAAAGCCATTATTAGACTTTATGGCAGACATCACTGATCTTCCAATTGTGTTAGATGCGCCTACAACAGAGATAAAATTAAAAGCCATTGAATATGTTAAAGAATCTGGTATTCAAGAAAGGATAATTTACAATTCAATCACTCCAGAATCTGACGAAAATGAATTCAAATTGCTGAGAGAAAGTAAGATCAGATACTTCATACTTTTAGGAATCGAATCATCCAAATGGACAACTCAAGCAAGAATAGATGTAATCGACGATCTTGTTGAAAAATCTAATGCCGCAAATCTCGCTAGTAAAAATTTTATAATTGATACTGCCGTGCTTGATGTTACTTCGTTAGGTTTAGCAATGAATGCCATGCATGAAGTTAAAAACAAATATGGATTTCCCGTTGGCTCCGGTGCTCACAATGCAGTAGATACATGGAGGAATTTGAAACAGAAGTTTGGAAACATCAAAAAATATGCTTCAGTAGTGTCTTCAATAATAACGCTAAATGCTGGAGCGGATTTTTTGCTATATGGTCCTCTCCAACACGCAGAATTTATTCTTCCAAATGTTGCTTTTGTTAAAGCTGCTCATTCCCAGCTTTTATTTGATGAGGGTAAGATGGCACCATCAAACCACCCTGTGTTCAAAATTGGATAATAAATAATAAATAATCCTTTTTTAAATGTATAAATATCCCATCAAGCAAAAATCATATAAAATAGGTAAATATTCCATTGGTGGAGATCCCAGGAAGACTCCTATTGCCTTAGCAGGTACTATTTTCTATTTAAATCAAAAAAAGATCTTTATAGACGAGAAAAAAGGGCAAATTAATAAAGATTATGCTGAAAAATTGATTAAAAATCAGGAGGAAATGGCTGATAAAACAGGGCTCACTCCTTTATTAGATGTAATCCTTTCTTTTAAGGCCTCAATTACTCCTATATTGGATTTTGTTTTTGATATTACTGATACTCCAATTTTAGTAGATGCTCCTTATTGGGAAATAAAAGAACCCTTATTAAATTATCTTATGGAAACTGGGCTTGATAGAAAAGTAATTTATAATAGCATAACTTCTTCGTCTTTTGATAAGGAATTTCAACTCTTAAACCTATCAGGAATAGAAAATTTTGTATTATTACCAATAGAATCTATATTATGGACAACCAAAGCTCGATTGCAGGTACTTGACAATTTAATAAAGAAAGCATTATCATATAATTTTAAAAGTAATAATTTTCTGATTGATACTTGCGTTATTGAATATACATCATTAGGTTTGGCCATGAATGCAATTAGAGAAGTTAAATGCAAATATGGGTATCCTACTGGAACTGCTGGTCAAAATTTAGCTGATGCGTGGAAAAATCTTGAATCTAAATTTGGAGATATAAAAAAAATTATTAAAATTGCAGCGTCGATAATACCCATTTCTATTGGCGCAGATTTTATATTTTTTGGTCCAATAAAATTAGCAAATATCGTTTATCCCATTGTAGATCATTTTAAAATTCTTCAAACTCAACTATTTAGAGAAGAAATGTAAATTTGAAATTACAAAACATTATTTATCAAGTTAAAGTTTATCTTCAGCTAATTAGCTAATATTTGAATCCAATATATAATCGATTACATATTTGCATTGCTTATTCATTGATTTTTTATAGTTGGCGTATCTGAAGTTGAAAATACATAAAGGACAAGAAGACACAATTTCCTCAGTATTTATTTTTGATAATATATCACTTCCAATATCAACACTTATGGTGCTATCTACGCTCCTAATTCCAGAACCAGCTCCGCAACATGGGCAATCGTCGTGAATCTCCGATATTTCCTTAATATTTAAACCGCATTTCTTCAATAACTCTCTTGCTTTAATATAAAGCGGGCCGTTCTTATATTTTCTCCCCAATCTACAAGGATCGTGATAAGTTATTGATTTATTTAGGGATTTTAGCTCGATTTTGCCTTCTTTTTCTAATTCGTGAATGACATCAATTACATGCCTGACCTTTAAATCAAAATCTTTAAAATACTTTCTATAAACTGTATCAAATGCGTATAAACAACCTCCACAAGTCACGATGAGATTCTTAACGCCGATTCTTTTAAAAAGCTCAATATTTTCTTTAAATATCCTTTTAGAAAGTTCAATATCGCCCGCGGAATAAATATATTCCCCGCAACACGGCTCTTGCTTTAGAATTTTAAAATTGTAATTAGCATTTCTTAAAATAATATAGGGTGCAAGAGCGCTCTCTTTAACCCGAAAAGAAGACATGCATCCCAAAAACAATAATGTGTCAGAATCACTTTCCTCATAAGTCTCTAGTTTTTTGTACGATTTTGATAACCAATCCAATCGTTCTTCTGCTTTTCCTCCCACGGAATTGCCGTTATCCACAATTCCTTGGATGATCTTTTCGTGATTAGGTAAAGGGCCCAATTTTTTGTTTGTCAGCATAACTTTAGTTGCGTGAACGATCTCTGATATTTCAATTTCTTGTTGACATTTTAAATTACAAGCAGAACATAATGTACATGTATAAATACCAACGATCTCTTCACTTAAAACATCTTGATTGCTAAAGATTTTTTTAGATGTTTTTAACCTGCCGCGGGGTGATTTCAATTCGTCTTGAGTGACTTTATAGGTATCACAAAATTCTAAACACGCCCCGCATTCCAAACACAATTCGGTTTGGTTTAACAATGTTTCTTCGTCAATCAAGTTTTTTCACATTTCTTTTGTTTCTTGTTCTTTATTCACGATTTCTTTTAGAGTTTTGTAATGAACGATTTCTATGTCCAGGAAATTATTTTTAAATACTAATAAAGGCCCTTCCTTTAACGCTTTCTTCAAATAAAGCTTATCAGTTTTATTAGATATCAACCAATCGGCTACGAGAATTCCTTTCCTTTTTTCTTCATTGAGAAATTTATTTTGTTCTATATTTATGTTAAGTAAATTTCCGTCTTTGAATTCTAAAAATCCAAAATAGTTACTTTCTCCAAAATGATCAGCTATTTTAGATTCCATGCCATAGTCATTATCTAATGGGATTGCTACTTTTATTATTTGTTTGTTTTCGCCAGATATTATTATGATAATTTTAAAGATTAATGGAAACTTTCTCATTATTTCTTCGCTTAAAGATCTTTTTAGATTATTTATGCGAGAAATCGGAAAATTTTCGCTTAAGCTAATTTCCAATTCCAAAAAGACATACTTTCCATACGATCTTATGTCCATCTTTTCAATTTTTTTAATCTTTTGAGTTTTTTCAATCGTATCTAATAATTCCTTTCTCTGATCAAAATTAATTACTGCATCGAGTAAGGTTTTTGTCGAAGTAAGAAAAATTTCATAGCCACCTTTTATCATAAATATTGATATGATCAGGGCTATTATGGAATCGAGTACTTGGAAGTTAAAAGACACGCCAATAAATCCGACGATTACAGTTGATGATATAAAGCAATCTAATAATTTTTCTCGAGCTTCTGATTTAATAATTGGTGAATTTGTCTTTTTAGATACTAATTTAAGATATAAAGATAGAATTAAGGTTGTCAAGAGCGATATTACAATGAAATAATATACTATAGGCGATGCTTCGACATTAATATGATTTCCATTTATAAAAGCTACGATACTCGAAATTGCGGTAATTATGATATTATAAGCAGTGAAAAATATGAATAGAGATATGATTAAACTGATAAGATTTTCCATCTTATAATAACCGTAAGGAAATTTCTTGTTTGGTTTTCTCTTAGAAAAATAAATACCAATAAAAGCAATTAAGCACATTACGACATCCGTTAAATTATCAAAGGCATCGGTTTGCAGTGCCAGACTATTTGTCAGAATACCAAAAATATATTTTGAAATAAAAAGAGTTAAATTTGTGATTAGAAGCACGAGATTAACAAATACAGGTTGTTGATAAAACCTATCTTTAGTTTTCATGGTGATAATTGTTATCTTGTGTAAAAAAAATTCTATATTTATAATAGGATAAGAGTCTATTTAAGGAATATGAATAAATATTCATAAAAAATAAAATAAAACGAATTAAATCCTCCTTTAAACCTTATATCCAGTAAACGAATATCTATTCACAATACTTTTAAGCATTTTGTCTTTATATTTAATTAAGGCAGTTTTATGAATAATAATTCATAGAGCATAATAAATAATAGTATGATAAGATTATGAGCAAGCAAGGAGCTAGCATCAAAATTGATGAATATAAAGGACCGTTAGGTTCAATTAAAGGATTTGAGTTTAGTACTGGAAAAGTCTCAATGGGTGATGAAACAGAATGGGAGCCAATGGGCCCTCATCCAAAGCCTCACATTCCAACCTTACGAAATTGGTTCTTTAAATTGATGGAAAGATACAAGCCTTTTTACATGCCAATATGTGACATGTGTTGTTTATGCACTTATGGGAAGTGTAATCTTTCAAAAGGGCGAACAGGCGCTTGTGGTATTAACATGGAAACGCAACAAGCGAGAATTGTAGAAATTGCCTGTTGCATAGGAGCCTCTTGTCACAGCGCTCACGGAGATCACCTTTTACATTGGTTAAAAGAAAAATACGGTAATGTTGCCATAAATTATGGACATAATATTGCAGTTGAAATGCCTTGTACAAGACTAATCGTTGGAATGAAACCCGAATGTTTAGAGGATTTGGAAACCGCAATGGAATGGGTTCATTATACAATCACTCATTTATTAGCAGCGGGACACACAGGACAAGAGTCAAACTTTTTAGATTACGAATCCAAAGCTTTCTTAGCGGGGTTAGCAGATGCTGTAGGTATGGAAATTTCTGATGCCGTACAAATTGCTGCCTATGGGTTTCCAATGGGCGAAGCCGATGTACCAATCATCGAATTGGGAATGGGAACAATGGATTTTGAAAATAAAGCCACAATACTAATGATAGGGCATAATGTCGCACCTGGTATTGAATTAGTGGATTACATGAGAGAAAATGGATTAGAAAACAAGGTAGATGTGGGCGCAATTTGTTGTACGGCTATTGATTTAACTAGGTATTTTGATGGTGCCAAAGTTGTCGGTTCTCTCTCCCGGCAAATGTTTTACATCCGATCAGGACTTGCAGATGTCGTTATGGTGGACGAACAATGCGTGAACCTCCGAAGTTACGAACAAGCAAAATTGGTAAACGCTCCATTCATAGCTACTAATGAGAAAAATATGGGTGGATTACCTAATCGGACCGATGATCCTACCGAGGAAATCATAGCTGATCTCGTGAGTGGGAAAAATGATGGCGTATTAATTTTGGATCCCATCAAAGCGGGTAAGGTTGCTGTTGAAACCGCAATAAGAGTGAAGCCAATACGAGCAGGAAAAAGTGGAGTTCCTGACGAAAAAGGTTGCATTGAAATGGCAATGAATTGTAATGGATGTGGCAATTGTCAAAGAAATTGTCCTAACGATTTACCTATTGTTGATGGCATTAAACAAGCAAAGGAAGGAAACTTTAAAATTTTAGAGGAAATTTTTGATTCTTGCCTAGATTGCGGAAGATGCGAAACTGATTGCAAGAAAGATGTTTCACCGCTAACACTAATAATGTATGCTGCACGAAACAAGATTCGAAACGAAAAGTTCAATATGAGAGCTGGTAGAGGCCCAATACAAGATACGGAAATTCGAAATGTTGGTGCTCCGATTGTATTAGGCGAAATTCCTGGAATTGTTGCGATAATTGGATGCGCAAACTACGCTAAAGAAATTCAAGAGCTTTATACGATGGCGGAGGAATTTTTAACTAGAAATTATATTGTTGTAGTTTCTGGTTGCGGTGCAATGGATATCGGGCTTGTCAAGGATGAAGAAGGAAAAACACTATACGATAGATTTCCAGGTAATTTTGATAGAGGTGGTTTGATAAATGTCGGAAGTTGCGTGAGCAACCCACACATTAACGGAGCAGCGATTAAAGTTGCCAATATTTTCGCAAGGCGTCCATTACGCGGAAATTACGAAGAAATTGCGGACTATATCCTTAATCGAGTAGGTGCCTGTGGTATCGCGTGGGGTGCAATGAGTCAAAAAGCGGCTAGTATCGCAAGTAGTTGCAATGGAATGGGCATTCCTGCCATATGTGGCCCTCATTCAGCAGAATATCGAAGGATGTATCTTGGTAGGTCTTACGATGAAAATACTTGGAGAGTTTATAATGCACGTGATGGAACCAGCAATCATTTAATTGGACCAGGTCCAGAGCATTTATTGACAACAGCAGAGTCTATCGAACAAGCTATTTGTCTGACAGCAAAATTATGCTTGAGACCCGCTGATAATTCAAAGGGAAGAATGATTAAATTATCTCACTGGATCGATCTCGAAAGGAAGTATAAAGGCGTGGAATTTCCAAATGATTTGGAAAAATTCATCAGGGTTGAAGCGGACATTCCGATAGCGATGAAGGATGGTATTATGGCCTACTTGAAGGAAAAGGGTTGGAAACCAAAAGAACTCGTGGATCCAACTTTACTTGAGCGATTATGCCATAAATAATTGATAAAAAAATAATGATTCTTCTTTAGACATTTATGTGGATTGGTCTAAAACAATATTGTTTTAGACCAATCTCACATTCCTTTTTCTTTTTTATAATATAATATTAGGAACCATAAGGATTAAACTTTAAAAAAAAAATGAAAAATTACATTCAATTATAAAGGAATATAGAAGGTGATCAAGCTGGATTTTCTTGAAAAGACATTTAATATATTAAAAAAAGGTTTAGCTAATGATTATCTACCAAAAACACAAGAAATATTGATTGGAAGAAAATTTATGGCAGTTTTATTGGAAAATTATTTAGGTACAAGTTATAGACCTAGAACTTCCTTTCTCACCTGTAATATATTTAATAATCCAGATGAATTAGACAAGATTTCTGCTATAGACCTGGCAGAATATATAATATCTGAAGATTTAAACGAAAGAGCTATTGGGGTTGCTAGTTTAAATGCCTTGAGCCAATATTTTATCGATATCAATAAGGAAAAATATAATTATCATTCGAATTTTGATATTTTATCATTTCTACCAATATTTCCAGAAAGTAAAATAGGAATGGTTGGAATGATAGGACCTTTCATTAATTATTTGAATAAAAGGGTTTCAAAACTAATTGTCATAGAAGATAATCCCCTCATTCCCCAAGGCAAAACCAAGCAAGGTTTTTTCGTTTCTAGCGATCTTAATTATTTAGAAGAAATTGACATATTGATAATGACAGGTTCTACTGTGATTGAACATTCGATTGAGGGTCCATTAAATGCTGCTAAAAGAGCAATTTTCAAAGTTGTTATCGGTCCAACAGCGTCTTGGATTCCCAATGTTGCGTTTGACCTTGGTTTTGATGCTGTTTGTGGAATGAAATTTATTGAACCTGAAATGGCCTTTAGAACCATCATGCAAGGTGGTGGAACGCAATATTTCTCAAAATACGCAGATAAATATACATTAACGAAAAAAGCAATATTTTAAATGGTTAGATAAGTAAATACTTATACATTTATTACTTTAAATTATTTGATATGAACAATCTTCTCGAAGAATTACCTCGAATTTTCAAGGCTCTAGCTGATCCAACTAGACTAAAATTATTTCGGCTATTGATGTTTAACGACGAAGATAAATTGAAAGTTATCGATCTTGCAGCAAAGATTGGAATCTCTCAACCAGCGGCAACCCAACATATCAATATCTTAAAAGAACTAAAACTTGTTAAATCGAAAAGAGAACAAAATGTAAAGTATTACTATATCGATAAACTGGAATTTAACAATTTGAAGGAATTACTAAACAATGCCTTAGATGCGTCTCAAATGAAATGTACATTTAAGGGAAATTGTATCGATTGTCCCCGTAATAAAGAGAGAGAAAAACAAAAAATATGTTTTTAAATCCACTTTTTCAATTTAAAATCGTGAAAAGATTTAAATATAAGTAAGTGCTTATATAAGCACAAGCTTATATCAAATTATTGAGGTGAAAATTCGTGAATGATAAAAACCAAAAAGCAATGTCCAATCTTGACTTTAATTCAATGTCAGCAATTTTTGCCATTAGGGATATATTCAGTAATCCCATGAAAAAAATAATTAGAGCTAATGTATCTGAGGGTCAATATGTCTTGGATTATGGATGTGGTCCTGGAGCTTACACAATTGCTGCCGCTAAAGTAGTTGGTAATTCTGGGAAAACATATGCTGCTGATATCCATCCGTTGGCTTCAAAAAAAGTCTTAAAGAAAGCTAAGAAAGCTGGTCTCAATAATATAGAAACAATTACAACAGATTGTGATACTGGCTTAGAAAATAATTCAATTGATGTGATTTTATGTTTTGACATGTTCCATTTTGTAAAAGACAAACAAAAAATTCTCATGGAATTTCACAGGGTATTGAAGCCTAATTCGATATTATCAATGGATTGCCACCACATGAACGATTTAAAGAGCAAGGTAGAAGACTCAGGTTTATTTGCGCTTAAAGAACAAATCAATAAAACATTCAATTTTCACAAAATATGAAAATCGCCGTTATTTTTTTTTCAGCTACTAATAATACTGCCAAAATGGCGCGATTTATTGTTGAACAATTAAAATTATTGGAAAATAACATTCTAATCGATGAAATCGATATTACCAATCATTCAGCTAGATTAAATAAATTTGATATGAAAAACTACGATGCGATATATTTTGGTTTTCCAATACACGCATTAAGGGCTCCAGAAGTTGTTAGAAAATGGTTAAAAACATTAAAAGGCAAAAATAAGAAGTGCTCCGTATTTTTCACTTATGGTGGCGTTGATGTGGGAGTTTCACACTCGGACATAAAAAACATCCTAAACAGGCAAGGCTTTAAACTCGTCTCAACTGCAGAATTCGTTTCTAAGCATTCGTACAATTTTGGAGGGTGGAATCTAGCAGAGAATAGACCTAACGACTCTGACTTTAATCTTGCTCGGAATTATGTTAAAAAAACTCAAGAAATCATATTAAATAATGGTTCCATATCTCTCCAATTTGATAAATCAAAATTACCCGAAAATTTTCTCTTGAAAATTCTAAAAACATTGAATAATAATGTATTTCCCCCCTCTAGGCGAGGAAAAGAATGTAGTCTTTGTAATACATGCGAAGAATCATGTCCTACTAATGCCATGGATTCTAAATCCGGAGAGGCAAATCCTAAGGCTTGTATTCGTTGCTTTCGGTGCTTTACTGTTTGTCCTGAGAAAACTTTATCAATTGGAGATCTTAAACCCCAACTTAATTTAATTAAAAAAACAAAAAAAATATCTAGAGATATCATCATTAGAAAAAAGAGCATGTTTTTCACTTGATTTTTTTTTCGCCCTTATACAATATAAAGAAATTTTAACTATTTTTTAGGATATTAATTCTTTAAGACCAAATCCACTTTCAATTAAAAAAACTAATCGAGATACAAATCGAGCCG
>JAEOUI010000542.1 GCA_016839425.1 Promethearchaeota archaeon | reverse complement strand
CGTTGCAATTCTTTATGCCGCAGATAGTTTTTATCGTTTAGTAGCGATGAGTGGTCTATCTAAAGCAGGAAGACTGGATCTTCCGAAAGAAAAGTTACTCATCTTGGGTTTCTTATTTTTTGGTCTAGGAATCACCACTTTAGTCGGGTTTGCAATTTTTAATACCATAACTATCGAGAATCACGTGTATTTTGGTTCAAACTTGTTTAATCTTCTCGCCCAGTCTCTCATAGTCGTCTTACCCACCACGCACATGATACTGTTTGCGAGAAAACGGTTATTTAAATCGTATTCAAAAGAAAGTGAGAAAAAATTGAGCATCTTTTTTTTCCTTTTAATAGGATATCTATTTTCTTCGATTATCATGATTCTCATTGTAGAATCGAGAATTATTCTATATTTTGTCTTTCTAGCAATTGCAGTCATGAACTTGTACATGTTCCTGAAAAGTCCAAAAATATTAATAGAATTCGGCACGCTTTTATCGTTGAAAAGCATTTTTATCGTGCGAAACAACGGGATGACTATTTATAATAAGGATTTTTCGAGATCGGAAATTTATATTCGCACTGATAAAAGCCGGATAAATCTCTTGATCGGAGGATTTGTTTATGCCATTTCTCACGGGATTCGAGAGATCGTGAGCAAGGAATTCAAGGAAACCACGCTCCGAGCCATGGATTTCGGCGTGATAAAAATGATTTTTGGGTATGGAGAGAAAGTTTTTGGAGTTTTATTCACGCATGAGACCACGGAATATCTTCAGAAAAAATTGACGAATTTCATACACGAATTTGAGAAGGTTAATGCAGAAATGCTCGATAGTTGGATTGGGGACATAACTTACATGTCAAGAAAACCCGTCAAAGGTAGCATTGACGAACGATTTGTTCAAAATACTGAAACCCTCTTGGATTCTTATTTTAAATCTTGAAAGTCCATTTCAAATTTTAAGTATCCAAATTTAAATATGTAAACCATACAAACCTTATCCAATGTATTTTGAAATTACGCTCACATTAAGCATCATCAGTGTAGGACTAAGCGCTACCAATTTCGTCCTAAATTACAAGAATTATGCGGAAAGTAAAGCAAGACTAGAAAGAAATATTTCCCTTTCTCATTTATTCATTTTAATGTCATTGATATTTTTCACGATCTCGATCTTGTTTCCAATTCCTTTTTATTATCAAGTCATTCCATTGGTTCAGTGTGCATTATTACTTTACTTTATTAAAGCCGCATATGAATTGATCTTGATGAGCGGTGATAAATCCTTGCAAAAACAAAACTTTTTCGTTGCGGGCATGACATTTATCATTCTAGGTTCACTTACATTAATTAACTACTTCTTTTTCCACGTTGTAAGCATTGAAGGGAGGTTATATTTCGGGATGCACGGGTTTATTTTCTTGAGCGCAACCGCGTTCATGGTATTACCTTTATCACTGCTTTCGCGGCTCGTGGTCATAAAAATATTAAAATTCATACCCAAGCAGCATAAAAAATTATATATCTTGTATTTTTCTCAGATAATATTATATTTACTTTCAAGCGCCACCTTGATTTTCATACTTGAAGTACGATTTATAATCTTCCCCGTTTTCATAACCATATCTATCATTAGCTTGATCTTATTTATGAAATTTCCTAAATTATTAATTCGTATCAACACCATGTTTTCCCTGAAAAGCCTTTTAATCGTTAAAAATAACGGGATGACCTTATTTCATAAAGATTTTTCCGCATTTTCCCTCTACGAAAAAATAGATCGCCATAGGATTAGCTTGTTAATCGGAGGATTCGTCTTTGCCATCTCCAAAGGAATTAAAGAAATCATTAAAAAAGAATATGAGACTATTTTAAAAACAATCGATTTTGGGGTGATCAACATGATGTTTGGCTACGGAGAAAGGGTATTTGGTGTTATTTTCACCCACGAAGTGAACAATTACCTTCAAGAACGACTAACCGATTTCATTCACGAATTTGAGAAAAAAAATGAAAAAGAATTGAACGATTGGATGGGTGCTACAACGTACATGTCAAAAAAACCCGTTCTGGGAAGTACTGATGATAAATTGGTTAAAGAAATAGAAAGTTTGTTAAAAAAATATTTCCTGACTTGAAGTTCATTTTAGAGGATATTCCGGTTCCTTTTTTTCAAAAAAGGACATCACACCTTCAACGGCATCATTCGAAGTGGTGCACACGACTTGCGTCCTATTCTCCAATTGAAGCATCGTTTCCAAACTCGGCGAATCTAAGGACAAGTTTATTGCTTCTTTTGTCATTCGCAAACCCAAAGGGCTCTTATTAAGCATCTCTGCAGCTAATTCCAATGCTGATTCAAACAATTTTTCTTCTGGCACGACTTTCAACACGTACCCGATTCGTTCTGCTTCCGCTGCATCAAAGAACCTGCCCGTGTAAAGAAGTTCCGTGGCTCGGGAAAGTCCAATGAGCCGAGGCAAGAAATAACTACTCGCCATGTCTGCTCCCGATGGTCCAATTTTTATGAATGCATTATTAAACCTGGCTTTCTCGCTGGCAATTCTAACGTCTGTAGCCATGGTGAAGGCAAAGCCCCCTCCTGATGCTGGACCTTGGATGATCGCTATAATTGGCTGGCTAATTTTCCGCATCTTAACTATTATTTGGCTAATTCTCCACT
>JAEOUI010000189.1 GCA_016839425.1 Promethearchaeota archaeon | reverse complement strand
TTTCATCTGATATAGAATCATTAGACGCAGGGAATTTTATAGAACGGGGTAGAAAAAATCGTTCACAAACCATATTTGGCTTTGAATTTATGAGAGCGTACAACAATCTCATAGCATAAGAACTTAAACCAATTTCGCGAGTATTTGGATATATAAGCCCAATAGATAGATCTATTTTTCCCCAATCTTTTATTATCATCGTTTTATCAAGAGCTATATTGATTCTTTTGAGTAATATTAATAATATTATTTGTTATAGGCAATTTAATGTGATCTACGGATTTAAATATAAAATTAAGGGAGATTATATTCTTTTTTAACAATCTTTTAAAATATATCTTGTTATTGAGTATTTTTTAAAGTTATTTAATTTTTTTAATTGATTTTTTTCCCATATTCCCAAGCTTACTTTTTTTATGAATCGTTATTTATTAATTTCCTTTATGGGATAATAATTTCTTTTTTGATGCCAGTTCTTACAACAAGTGGTAAGTAAGTGCTTCCGAAATTATTATTTCAAAAATTTCAATGAACCAATAAATAAAAGGAAAAATTGATTCTTAAAATTGAAAAATAATAATAAAGAATAATAAAACTAATGTTCATAAGTACAAAGGAAACAAATCAGTGAAATTTAAGGTGTATGAAAAATGCTCCTCTATTTTTTTCGTTTTCATCTATCATTCTCGCTATATCTTCACCCCAATAGTTTTTATTTTCTATTCTTGAGTAAAAAGTATAATCTTCTAAGATGGTTATTCTCGGATCCCATTTGGAAAATACATTTGTATCATCAAACCCCCATTTGGCAGATATTCCGGAATTTTGTAATCCATTATTAAACTTAACGACACTGAAGGGTGACATTATATCAAAAATTAATTCTCCACTTGGAAAATAATCTGCTAATTTTGAAAACAATCTCTTTATTTCGGTTTCCTCGAAGTAATATAAGAGTCCACCAGCGATAAACAAAATCCCATCTTGAACATCCTTAATGTCTTCTGTCCAATTCGTATCCAATAAAGATTTGGCGATACATTTCATACGGTCAGTTTCAGGTATGACTTTTTTCCTTATCTCAATTACATCAGGTAAATCCAAATCATACCACTTTATCGAGCCGTTGTCCACTCTGAAGAATGTAGTGTCCAAACCTGCTCCGAGATTAACTATTGTAGCTTCAGGGCGCTCCATCATAAATTTTTTGATAGTATTATCAAACATTTTGGCTCTCACAACTGCAGCAACAGATAAGATTAATGGAAAAGACGCAGCTTCTATAATCCCAAAATCGTAATCGATTAGATTTTCAACAATTTCAACTGCCTTTGAATCGTTAAGAATCGGATTATCCATCTTACTAATTTTTGCTCTAGCCCAGAGACAGAACAACAGGCTCCTTTGAACTCCAGAGAGATTTACACTTACTTTCGCGTTCTTTTTACTCAATTCTTTATTTTCTAATATCCCTAGTTCCTGTCTAATATGCTGATTTACTACACTAATAAATGTCTCTAACGGTAGTAGCTCTCGACTGACGGTATCAAGCGTTTTTTCAGACATCCTACCGTCCTTTACCAACTGGCGTCCGGCTTCTTCTGCTGCTTCCAGAACATCCTTCACAGGAGCCCCCATCTCGAGCATTCCTCTAAGGATTATACCATGTGGACGGAGCAATGCACCAGCGAATTCACGGTTCGCATTCTTGCATAACGCCTTCATATGAACTATCAATGGATCGAA
Source organism: Promethearchaeota archaeon (assembly GCA_016839425.1). The sequence goes on along the minus strand of JAEOUI010000189.1, from coordinate 1,818 downwards.
ATTATCCCTCTCCCAAAAACCACAATTTGATACCAGCACAATCATGCCTTTCTTCTCGATTTCACCATTATTACCCCTCTCACTCATAGGATGGCGACAATGACCATCACGCAACTCAAAGAATGGAGAAGAAAAAACGATTGATCTGTCAATCAAGTTCTTCATCGATCCGTTCATTCCATCCATATACAAGGGAGTTGCAAATACAATCACATCGGCACTAAATTTTGGATATAATTTTTGCATATCATCCTTTTGATAACACTGACCAGGAGTTTTCATCCAACAATTTAATTCCCCCTGACAAGGATTAATTTTCATATCCTTAGTGTAGAATAGTTCAACATCCGCTCCAGCTTCCTTCATACCATTAAGGAAGGGTTTAAGTATTAGAGCCGTATTTCCTTTATCCATTTTTGGACTGCTATTTATTGCTAGTACTTTCATATCTAATACCTTTTTTATACAATTCGTAGCTTTTATATTATTTTTTTTATGAAATAATCGAAATTCTTTAGTTGATTTTTTAAAGAATTTTATTAATTTTCAGCATATTATAATTCAATTAAATGTTTAATTCTTTTTAACATAAAAAGTGAAAAATTTTATAGTAAGTATAAAAATGACAACTTAATTTTTGCTCTTTAATATAGAATATTATTAAATCTCATACTAATGATATCATTATTCTTGAAGAAAATTTAAATATAGAATTAATTAGAGAAAATTACGGATTTTAAAGGATCTGGAGGTTTTTCTTTTAAGATGCTTATAGAATTCATAATAAATATATTGTATGAAGATTGAGTTGCTATTCGATTGCCATTTCCTTAAAGAAATGAATAAGTAAATAAAATTTAAATTATTAGAGTGAATATAAAAATAACCTTTGACAATGAAATCAATAATATTTTTAAGGTTCAATTATTTATATCCTCAATAGGTTGAGCAATTTTATGGCTCAACTACTTTTTCACATTACTTATATTCACATGCTATCCGGATTTGCGATTATTTTAGAAAATGATGTTTTATATTGCTCTAACGATTCGAAATATACGACCTTCGAGATCGTGATATTCGTCCAAATCCTTATAGATAGCATCAATAGAAAGCGTTCTTGGCGCTTGAACAACATTTATTTCTCGGGGCAAAACGAAGAGAACGAATCGATGATTCTCAAACATTCAGTATTGGATCAAAATCAAAACTTATTTTATTGCGTGATGGGTAATTTCAATTCGGACACTGGAATTGCCGTTCACGCTTTAGAAGAATTTTCAAAAAACACAAACGATCTATTTAAAGATAAAGTAATTTCGAACTTGAGAACTCCTTCTGAACAAGCAATTTTTCGAGAACGAATTGAAACCGTAATCTTTAATCTAAAGCAAAAATATAGCTATGTTCTTTTAAACGAATATGTAGATCATCACATTGGAATAGGCCCTTCAAATAAAATTTTATATGCAGGTATTTCTAGTCAAGGACTTCCCATAATTTCAAAGCTTTACGATAATAATCTCTTACACAACACGGGAAAAGAATATAATCGGGAAAATATGGAAATGTTTTGCTCAGATTTGTCAGCAAAACTTGCCACAATTGCCATGAATACCATCATCCGTGCGAACACGCATATCAAGGAAATACAAATAAAAGATATCGAAGAAATGGGCTATGACAAGATCATATTATACGCAAGTATAAACAATTATTCCGTGGATTTTGTTGCGTCTGGAAACTTTAACGAGATTAAAGAAATCTTTTGGCTCTTTCACAACAGGATAGCGAACGAAGACGTTTTCAATGGAGAGT
>JAEOUI010000541.1 GCA_016839425.1 Promethearchaeota archaeon | reverse complement strand
TTCTATTTTATTTTTATATGAGAGATATGAGGCGTAGGGCATTAAATGCATTTAAAGACAAAAATCTCGAAATAAAGTTTTACAGCGATGTTATAAAAGAAGTAAACTCAAAAAATTGGGAAGATCTAAAAATTTTTGCAGAATCTTCGACTATCAGATTTTTTCAAAGTAGTAAATTAGATTATACAAATCACGATGTTAAACATTATTACAATCTCTCTTTAAAAAACTCTGTTTTAAGTAGGACGCTAGGAGAATATATCTATATAAATATTAAACCTGATTTATTTATTACAGGGCACGGAATCTATTCAACATGGGGTCCGGCATATAATTATCTTAGACAGAAGGGAATTAACTGTTTAGTATATGGAAGCCACATGACCCATTCCTTAGAAGCATCAAAAACCTTTGTCTCTGATTTAATCATTCAATTACTTTCAAGTTCAAAATATTGGGTAAAGTACAAAAAAATGCCAGTTACTAAGGAAATGAAAGAAAAAGTTAAAACTTATTTCGAGCTTAGGCACGCTTACGCTTCTTTGGATACTCGAGAATTGTTTAAAGACAAGCAAAACCAGTTATTAATAAATAAGAACGATGGATATAAATATCACATTGCTTTATTTCCAAATGTGAGCTGGGACGGAAATGTAAAAGAACGCCATACCACTTTTGAAGGTATAGTTGATTGGTTAATCTCCACGATCAATCATATTAAAGATAATAAAAATATTAAATTGTATATGAAATCACACCCATCAGAAATTACCGTATGTAAAAATTCTCTAAAAGTAATTGATATCCTTAATCAATATATAGACCTTAAAAATTGTAAAAATATTGTCATAATTCCTCCCGAACAAAGAATAGAACCCTATAATTTTTTAAGAAGCGGAATTGATCTTGCCATCGTTTTTGATGGAATGTTGGGATTAGAAATTCCTTATTTAGGCATTCCAACAATAACTTGTGTAAAGGGAGGATTTTCTTCAGTCGAAGGTGCAAATATTACTGTTACAAGTAAGGAAGAATATTTCAAATATCTGGATAATATTGATGATTTAATTAAAGAATTCAAAGCTAATATCGAAGAAAGAATAGAAAACTTGACAAGATACATGTATTGGTATCTGTACGATAATACATTTACCTTACCAACCTTGTCGATTAAGAAGTCTTCGGGAACGGATTTATTTCAACTTAAGAAAGAAGATTTTATCTTAAAGGAGTCTTTGAAAACGATTTTTTTTGATTAGTCAAAATTAATCGGGTTTATTGTACTTCATGTAATTTAAGCCTTGATTGAGGTTAAAAATCTCAACTTGTTTTCCTATTTCTCGTTTGAGCTTGTCAATATTTAATCCAGCATTTCTTGGTCTTGTTGCGACTTGTCTTAAATTGTCTATTGGGGAAACTAATTTCTTGTCGTATTCAAAAACTTCAGCACATTTTATGGCCATTTCGTATCGACTTAATGGTTCGGGTCCTGCCGTGTGATAAATGCCTTTAGCATCATTTTTAACAAGCATTAGAATTATTTGAGCGAGATTTCTCGCTAATGTGGCATTGTTTATTTGATTAGTAACTATCGAAATTGTCTGTCTTGATTTTAATTTATTTAAAATCCATGTGATAAAATTGTGCCTTTCTTTATTCCAACCATATAAAACGGCAGTTCTACAGATGAGATATTCAATTTCCGAGGATATAACCTCCTTTTCTGCTCCATATTTTGTCTTTCCGTAATGACTTAATGGATTAGGTATATCAGTTTCGATGTAATCTCCATTTTTTGAGATTCCATCAAAAACAAAGTCTGTCGAAACAAAAACAAGTTTGGAATTAGTCATTTGACATGCTTTAATTACATTTTTTGGTCCTTCAGTGTTAATCTTTTGAGCCAGATCCTTATTTAACTCGTTCTGATCCACATTTGTCATTGCCGCTGTTAAAATTACAACCTCAGGAGAAAATTTTATAATTTTCTCAACTACTTTCTCTTTTTTAGTAATATCCAAGTAGATAAATGATACTCCTTCTTGAATATTATTATTCATAACATCAGCAGCAAGGAATGATAATTCTTGTTCTTTAAGTAAATTACTGTCTTTAAACTGAAGTAATTCATTACCTAAGAAACCATTGGCTCCAATAATTAATACTTTCTTAAAGTTCTTATTTTCTACCATAATGTTTTTCATAATAAGTTAAGTAATCCTTATTTATCACATTATTTAACCATCTTTTATTGTCTAAATACCATTCTACGGTTAATTTCAAGCCCTCTTTAAGTGTTATGCTTGGATTCCATCCAAGGTTATATGTGATTTTTGAGTGGTCGATAGCGTATCTCAAGTCATGGCCTGGTCGATCTTTCACGAAAGATATCAGGGATTCTGTTTTATCCAATAAAGATAATAATTGCTTTACTATTTGAATATTCGAAACTTCGGAATCGCCTCCAATATTATAAATCTCACCTACTTTTCCATCCAACATTACATTTAAAATGGCCGAGCAATGGTCCTCAACATGTATCCAATCTCTAACATTTATTCCTTTACCGTAAACAGGTAATTTTATGTCATTTAGAGCGTTGTTAATCATTAATGGAATTAATTTTTCTGGAAACTGATACTGTCCATAATTATTAGAACAACGCGTTATATTAACAGGTAATCCAAAAGTTTTATGGTATGCTCTCACTAACAAATCCGCAGAAGCCTTACTAGCAGAGTATGGGCTGTTAGGCAATAAATTGTTCTCTTCCGTAAAGGGTTTATCCTCAAAACCCAACGATCCGTATACTTCGTCTGTTGAAATTTGAACATATTTTTTAATCTCGTTTTTTCTAGCAACATCCAATAAAGATTGCGTACCAATCACATTCGTAGTAATGAATACATTTGGATTATCTATTGAACGATCTACATGAGATTCAGCAGCAAAATTGACAACATAATCAATTTCCTCTTTTTTAACTATTGTATCTATAAGTTTAAAATCACATATATTCCCTTTAATAAATTTATAATTCTCGGAATAGTTTGATTGAACATCCATCAAATTTTCGGGGTTTCCAGCGTAAGTTAAAGCATCAAGATTGATAATATGGATATTTTGATTCAGATTTAGAACATATCTGATAAAATTACTCCCTATAAAACCCATTCCTCCCGTAACTAAAATATTTTTCATAGGCACTATTTGGAATTATAATTTATTGTTATTCAATATTACCGTTTGAACAAATTTTAGATCCTCTAAATCGTCAATTTCAGCGCAAAATTCCGTAAAAAAGAAGGGTGTTAGGATCATCTCATTCAATCTCTTGTTTAACGAATCTTCAGCGTAAGAATTGATTAGATTGTTTCTCACATCAATTTCAATTTGTTGCATCCATTCTAGCATAAATTGAGTACTTAACTTGTAAAATGGTGCTAAAAAGGCACAGTTGGGTCCAAATATATTCACACCTATTTCTGCGACTCTTCCATTTTTTAATCTTGCTTTAAAGTCTTTTGGTGGTGGTGGAATGGAGTTGTTTACTAAAACGCAATCTATTATTTCGGAATCAAGCAAGCGTTTAAGTAAAATTTCTGAAAAAAAGAGATCACCGTGAAGAAGGATCACATCGTCGTCAATAATATCCTTAGCAACATATAACGAATAAATATAGTTTGTCTTGTCGTACTTTGGATTTTTTACATACTGAACTTTCATATGCGGATAATTCTTATTAATATGTGATTTAATCATGTTTTCAAATGGACCGGTTAACATTATGATATCGTTTAAATTGCAATTACTGAGCTTTTTAAGTTGAAAATCTAAAATTGTATCTTCTTTTGTTATTTTTACCAAGCATTTGGGATTGTTCGTAGTTAGCGATTCCAACCTCCGTCCAACACCTGCATTTAAAATTATCGTCCTCATGCTATCTCCTTTAAAATGCTCCTTAAATGAGTTTCGGTTAATTTTCTTGGATTATTTTTTACTCTCTCGGGATTAAATCCATGATTTACGATTAATTCTATATCTTCTTCAGATAAAATCCCTAATTTGGATAATTTGGTTTCAAGACCGATATCGGTCATTAATTGTCGTATGAATGATTTAAAGCTATCAAAGTTCTCTACATCGAATAGTTCTTTAAGTTCTCTCATGATTTTCTGAACATGAGAAATGCCCCGAGGATCTAAAACATCCGATTCGCTAACCTGAGAATTAAAGAGAATTAAAGAGGGTAAGGTAATTGCGACAGCTTGACCATGTGGCACGCCAAAATACGATGTAATTGGATAGGAAATTGCGTGGCAGGCGGTAGTTTTTGTAATGTTTATGGCTTTTCCGCTATAATTTGCTGCTCTCGCCATCGAGTCTCTCGATTGATTATCGGGATTATTCACGGCATTATATAAATTATTCTTAATTAATATGATGGCCTTTTTAGCGTACTTCATAGATTCTTCCGTGGAACTGATATTCCAATACGATTCGATTGCTTGGGATAAAGCGTCCATGCCCGTACTAGCTGTAATTTTTTTTGATAAGCTGAATGTGAATTGAGGATCAACTATGGAATAATCCGGAAACATGTATTTAGGATGACCAAGGGAAAATTTTTGTTTATCGATGTATAACACGGCAAAATGCGTTGCTTCGCTACCACTACCTGCAGGCGTAGGGATACAAATTAATGGAGTTCCCTTATTTTCGAAATTAACCTTTTTTTTAATATATTTTTCGGGACTTTCAAGATTTTGAGAAAATATTGATATGCACTTTCCCATATCCATCACCGATCCTCCCCCAATTGCTAAGATAATATCGTAATTATCCTTACGAAAGAGATTTAATCCTCTATTAATGTCTTCGATC
>JAEOUI010000188.1 GCA_016839425.1 Promethearchaeota archaeon | reverse complement strand
CATTTAATTAAGGATTACGCAATATTTCATAAAAATAAATTCTCTTGGGGGTTCTATGGTTCAAGCAAGGCAAAATTACATGGATCAGGATTATAAATTAGAAGAACCTCAAAAAAAAACGACACTAATATCTATCGTAATTCCATTATACAATGAAGAAAGATCCATTCAGAATGTGATAAATCACATTCCAAACCACCAAGAGTATGAGATTATAGTAGTTGATGATGGTTCTACGGATAATAGCGTTCAAAACGCTTTAAATAGCAAAAAGAAAGTTACTGTAATTCGTCACAAAACAAATAAAGGTTATGGAGAGGCTATTTTAACGGGTTTAAAACACGCAACAGGAGATATAATCGTAACTCTCGACTCTGACGGACAGCACACTCCGGAGGAAATACCCTTCCTTGTCGAACCCATATTACAAAATATGGCAGATGTAGTCGTCGGTTCTCGATATTTAGGTCAGTGTAATTTCAAAGTACCCCCACACACGCGATTAGGAGAAATATGCATAAACGCGTGTTTGATGATCCTTTACAGGCAAAAGATAGGAAACAACCAAAACGGCTTTCGAGCGTTTAAGAAGGAAGCCTTAACCTTATTTAAGGAAATGCGACACACGGGAATGGGTTTTTCCACAGAGATGTTGTTCGTTTGTGGCCATAATGGATTGCGCTTAAGAGAAATACCAATGACAGCAAATCCGAGAGAATATGGAACTTCGTATGTAATTTTAAATAAGGTCTTATTTTCAATTATTTCCTGCATTGCTTTATATGCTTTTAAATTCTTTACCTTGAAAACGGGTCTGGAAAAACATTATAATAATTTATTGAACAGATTAAGTCGAAAAAAAATAAAAAAATAAAGAATTTTTATTTTCTCTACTTTAAAGTCTTATACGATGAATGAACTTGAACCAAAAATCTCAATAATATTTCCTTCCTATAACGACGAAAAAATAATCCGGGATAACCTAAATTCGTTAGAAAAATTAATAAATCGACAAGAGATCGAAATCGTCATCGTTGACAACAACTCCCAAGATTCTACAAAAGAAGTAGTTCGATCTTTTATAAATTTGAACATTAACTTGATAGATCTTGATTATAATAGTGGATTCGCAAAAGCGTGTAATATTGGGGCTTTAAATGCAAACGGAAAATACATTTTCATTACAAATCAAGATATGATATTTCCAAGCGACTTTTTTCAGCTTTTGGTACCCTTGTTTGAAAAATTAGAAAAAAAAAATGGTGATTTAATTCTTTGCCCTGCGTCTGTATTTGTAGACGGTAAAAGTATTAATTATTTCGGAGCTAAAATTCACTTTTTAGGATTTTCATATACTCCCAACATGAATTATGATTTGCCAAGTCAAATACAGACATTTAAAACGCTCAAAGTCGCGGGTGGTGCGATGTTCTTGAAGAAACATACATTCTTACAGCTTAATGGTTTTGATACATTCTTCTTTATGTACCACGAAGACACAGATTTTTCATTAAAAGCTTTTCGAAATAATATCAATGTTTATACGACTAATTTAACAAAAATTTTTCACCAAAAATACGATTTTAACCTCAGCGATTTTACTTATTACTACATCGAAAGAAATCGTTATATTTGCATTGCGAAAAATCTTGAAAAGTTAAGAGAATTAATACCACATATTATCGTTACTGAATTAATGCTGTTTTTACAGGCATTATTGATAAAAAAAGTAAAAGTTCGATTGAGAGTATATAAATTTTTCATTCAAAATCGCACGACGATAAAACAAATCAGGAACCACGAAAAAAACAAACAACCCCCAAAGATCCAAAAACATTATTTATCAAGGAATTTGGATCCAATTTTAATGGGAGAAATTGGGAAAAATAATAAAGTTTTAGGATTTTTGCTAAAACTAATAAATTTCTTTTTATAAATCAATTTCATTCTTTCAATTAAAATTGAAATGTATTATGATTATTATCGTGGATTCATTCTCTTAAGGAATTTAACAAAACGAGTTTCGAAAGCATCTGGGTGAAGATTTTTGGATTTTTGGATAAGATTATTGTGAATTTTATGTCTTAAAGAACTATCTTTATATAATTTATTAATCAATTGGATGAATTTTTCGTCAACAGAATTACTAACTAAATAATCCTCTCCTTCTGAAAGAAAATTGATCCCCTCAATGCCTTTTTTAGTAGAAACGAAAGGAAGAGCCGTTGTAATGTAATCAGAACATTTAACTCTCATTCCGCTTCCGCTTACGATGGGTACAATGGCGAAATCAGCAGAATATAATAAATCTTTAAGGTCGTTTACAAAACCAAGACTAACAACATTATTATTTTCATATTTATTGAGATTACTACCCGCAACAACAAACAACAGATCAGGATGATTTATTTCTCGTGATATATAATTGTTGATGAGATCTATTGCTTCTTGATTGGGAGGGTGTGGAAGACCTCCGTGAAAAATGGCAATGACTTTGTTTAATGGGAGCCCTAGATTTTCCCTGCTTTTGATTTTAAGCTCATTAGTCCTTTCATATTTAGATTTAAT
>JAEOUI010000187.1 GCA_016839425.1 Promethearchaeota archaeon | reverse complement strand
AAGATTTTAAAAAGAGGATTAAAACCCATCACCAATTTAGGAGGGCATCAGCTCAAGCAATACGATTTGCACGCAGGTCCGTTCATCCCAAACCACAGGGATACCCATCACGATATAGTATTGGAACCGGGAGACGCTTACGCCTGTGAACCGTTCTCGACATCAGGTGCGGGAATGGTTGTGAACGGAAAAGTTTCTTACATATACCGGTTCGATAAGAAAGTAAAAAAGAATGTAAGTTACGAAGACAAGAATTATATGAGCAAGATCGAAAAAATTTGTGGGAAACTCCCGTTTTCTCCCAGGATATTGTTGAGTACGAACGCAATACCTAAGGACAAGATAGAACGGGTAATAAATAATTTCGTCAGGAAACAAATTCTTGCTCACTATCCGATTTTAATTGAACGAACAGGCGCTTTGGTGGCACAACAAGAGCATACGATAGTGCTGGATATGGACGGGAAGGCAATCGTCACTACAAGAGAATGAAAAGAAAATTGACGATTGGATTTAACGAAGCGATAATAAATGAAAAAAAACAAATTACATCACGACGAATTCATTGCGATCGTACTCTGCGCAGGTACAGGCTCAAGAATGGGTGAGCTCACATGTTACCGTCCAAAACCCATATTAAAACCTAAATCATTAAATGGAAAGTCCATATTACAATTCACGATTGAGAAACTTTTAAAGTTTGATTTAAGGGAAATTCTTGTTGTAGTAGGGCATTTAAAACAGCAAGTAATACAGGTTATCAACGATTTAAACGCGAAAATACTGATTGTTGATTCAAAAGAAGAATACAAAAAAGGGCCACTAGATTCTTTCCTTTCAGCATTAAAATCCAGTAAAATTAGCGACTATCAGCGCTCAAAAAAAAATTCATGGTTTATTATCTTTCCTGGCGATACAATATTCGAGGAAACCCTACTTGACGCCGTGCTAAGCAAAATAATTGATTTAAAGGTACAAGCACAGGAAAAAGCGATCGTATTTTTTAGAGAAATTACTACCAATCTTTTGATAAACAACACTAATACTCAAAATTTTCCGATTGTGATGTCGACAGTCTCATTTACGCAAGATGGAGAAAAAAAGCTAGTTAAAAGCATCGATCGACTATTGTTAGAAAATCCACAGAAATCTGAGGGCATCATTAATCAAGTAATTCCCATTTTCGCTTTTCCAAAATCTTTTATTAAAGTAATTTTAAAATTAGAGCCTGCGATAAAAGAAAGAACTCTGGTAGCCTTGATCAATCGCTCTTGTTCGAACGGTGAGGTAATTTTAGCCGTTAAAATCGATACCAAATTTAAATTCCATGATGTTGACGAGAAGGACGATTTAAACTTTTCAATTTAAATGTATTTGGAAGGGATTTAGAGCTGAATATTTCAAGAAAAAAAAAAGAGGACAATAGTAATTCAAGGATATGCTGAATTACTATCTTGAACGCTAAAATTCACCTGTAATACTGGTGAGTTCCAACCGCATGAGCTTGTTTCAAGACCTCAACGCGTTTACATTAAACACGAATACCGCGGCAATGTTTATCGGGTCGTGGTCGGATCAGGTTGTCACTGCTTCGAGTATTGGAGAACTTCGGCGCGATGACGAAATTGAGTTTTTTATCGTGCGATAAAGGGACTGATGGAAGTTAAAACGAAATTAAAGACTGATAGTCTAAAAAATGTTAATTTCTGGTTATTCCTTGACGGATATCGAAATTGTATTAATGGTTTTAACCAATGCATTACTTTTTACTATTGTCCATTATACTAATCGTAATTCACCTATATAAATCTTCGGTTAATAGATTATCACCTCTTTATTACAAAGGATGAAATACTCAAGTAAAAGAATAATTCTTATTTTTTTGTATTGAGAGAGCATTGTTAACTTTTGAAATTGATTTTTTAAAGGGTACGAAATTATTCTCAAAACATTGATTTTACAGCGAATTATTGCGAAAAATTCCACTTTTCTGCCAAACGGTTTTTTATTGTACCTGAATATCGATTAACTCAATGAATCAATTTAAATTATAATTAAAGTTTAGGTACAAAAAATGGGCAAAACATTTAAAATACTATTTACGATTATTTTAGCGGCATCCCTTGCTCTAGGAGGCCTATTAATATATTTTTTAGGATTCTTATATCCTCCTGAGACGCCACCATCAAATGATAATACCGATCCAACGATACGGATAATTAGCCCTGAAGATGGAGCTATGTACTTGAATTGCACGCAATTGCTAAATATCGAGGCAACAGACGAAAACACCATTGATAGAATTTGGTACGAATGGAACGGAATTAACGAGACATACAACACGCCTATTAATATGACATTCAACGAAGGTTTAAACACCATTACTGCCTGGGCTAACGATACCGCTGGAAATGTTGTAAAAGAATCCACGACTTTTACGATTTATGTCCCTAGCGAAAAAGAATTCATATCCCATTGGGACACCACTCATTCTGGAGCGAGTAATAGCAGCCAGATCTTGCTCCCCTTAGAAGAAAGCGGAACTTACGATTTTATAGTCTACTGGGGAGATGACACCCAAGACCACATAACGGAATGGAACCAGCCCGAAACAAATCACACTTATGCGGTTGGAGGTGAATATACGATAAATATCACTGGAACCATCATTGGATGGCGCTTTGGGATGTGGGGAAGCGATAGCTTGAAAATGCTTGAGATCGAGCAATGGGGGTGCTTGCGTTTGGGAAACAATGGAATGTACTTTGCAGGATGTGCATATTTAGAAGTTACTGCAAGCGACATCCTCGACTTGACGGGAACTACAAACCTCCATGGAATGTTCTTCCTTTGTCAGGAACTCCATGTGGAAGGAATTAACGACTGGGACTTATCAAGAGTGACTAACACGAGTTACATGTTTTATCAAGCTTCAATGTTCGACCAAAACTTGAGCAGTTGGAACACATCAAGCATAACGGACATGAGCTGGATGTTTAGTGGTGCTATCTTTTTTGATCAAGACATCAGCAGTTGGGACGTGTCGAGCGTTACGGACATGAACTACATGTTCGAAAGCGCAGCAAGTTTCGACCGGGACCTTGGCGATTGGAATGTGTCGAGCGTATTAGACATGGCGGGCATGTTTGCATACATTACTCTATCAAATGCAACATACGATAACATTCTCATTGGATGGGCTAACCTTTCACCCAACTTACAAGCGGGCGTTTACTTTAGTGCGGGAAACTCATTGCATTCCACCTCAACGGATGTGTTAAACGCTCTCGCCATACTTGAAGGAACCCACTCTTGGACTATTTCCGATGGGATGCCACCCTGATTTCTTGAATGGAAGCGAGAAATATTATATTTCCCTTTTT
>JAEOUI010000540.1 GCA_016839425.1 Promethearchaeota archaeon | reverse complement strand
TTAAATCTTCCCGTAAGGTCGCTTCTCCTCCTGTAAAAGTAACGTGCGGCACGCCAATTTCATATAATTTGCTAATAATTTGTTTCCATTGATTTGTTGTCAATTCCTTTATATCTTTTGAACGACCAACATAACAATGGTCGCATTCATTGTTACATTTATAAGTTAACGCTAAGTCTACACGCATTGGTCTAGTTATTTTAGAGAAGGGTTTTGTTGTCTCTACTTCTAAATAAGTGATTGGACAAACATCTGCCATTTCAGTTAATGAAATAATAGTCTCTTTTAATTTTTTAAAATCATCTCTTGCAGTTTTTTCAGTTAAATGATATTTTTTTAGCATGTTCTCAATTATATATTTCTCGTCATTTTTTGCTATCTGGAGTTTCATAAAATCAGTTGCTTCTTTATTTAAATACAATATTCTGGATGCATCAACAGTTAATGTACCCATTCCCTTTTGATCTATGCTTAAATGAAGTTTTTTACCTTGAAATTCATCATCTAGGATTTGAGCATGAATGACTTCAGGTTTTCTTGGAGGTCTAGCTAGATAAATTGCAAAGATAAAGAATGCTATTAAAAGCGAAGAACCAATAATGATGAGAGAGATTATGAGTGAATATGCATTTAATTGCGTGGAGTAATGAATAAAATTAGTTAACATTGCACCAATGGTTAAAAACATTGATAATATTATTAGTATTAGTCCTGTTATAAATAAGATAATATTTACATTTTTTAATTGAATGTTATGCTCTTCTATTTTTTTAGATATTTTGTCAATTAATCCCATATTGTTAAACAACTCCAATATTTTTTTTGTGAAAATGGTGGATATACCCAGTAAAAATTTTATTTAAAACCAAATTAATCAAAGGTTTAACCTCTTTATCGCATATCCTAAGAAAAACTTTAATCTTAACAATAAAGTGTTAAATAAATAAGTTTTTAAATATTAATGTTCTGACAAAAATTCTTCTATGTTAATAATTGAACAGAAAGCATATATAGAATTTACATATATGATTTAAAAAATGTTGATTGATTAGGCTGTTGCCTTGAAGCTTCTTTTCGTAAATCAATGAGAAGCAGAAAAAGAAATTAGATAATACAAGCACTGAAATAAATTAAAAAAAATTATAATAAATATGGGATCGTGCAATCTCATTCCACTTTCTTAATAAAAGTTTGAAATTGGGAATTGGGATCTTGTTGAAGATCTTCGATAATGTCTAATGAAAGTTATCTCGCATAGCAAGCGTGGTCCTTACACCTTTTCCTTTTTCCTTATTTCAGCATCCTTATTACTCAGTCGCATCTTTCCACTATTATTGGTTAGGCTTCACAAGGTCAAATCGATCACTTCAGGTCCCGATACCTTTATATAGGGGATAATTATCCTGGGGTTTCTACTTTTCAAATCATCTAAAAATGCGCCAAAAAAAGGTGGAATTTTTAGATGAAAGTTAGAAATAAAATTCAAGGCTTGTCGGTCGTGAATGACATGCCCTTACACGTTCCCTCTAACACTTGGAGCTGTAACGAATACCGATAGGCTACCATCTTATTTACAGAGAAATCTATCCATATCAAAAGTGCTTTAAAAATGGGTCTTTCAGTTGATGAAATAAAAGAAACCAAACTAATTAGTAGCGCAATCGCAGAATCTAGTTCTTTAGCAATAGCTTTGAGAACTCTTGATAAAATAGAAAAATCAGAGGACTAAATCAGAATAATAATTCAGCTTATAGGAATGTTAGACCCCTTCTTTCATAAAAATCATATTCTTTTTCAATATGCGTGGCTATAAATCCATCAAAAATATTTCTTTCATCCCAAATAACAACTCCATCGCCTTCACCCTCGGTTAAATCAAATATAACGTCTTGAATTTTGATTTCGACTTGATTTATAATAGTATCTATATTTTGTGCAGTAATTGGAACTCTAATATCGCCCCGTTTGCCAGCACATATCCAAGTTTCCTCATTTTCTAAAAAGGAAAAATAAAGTTTATCAATTTCTAAAATTACTTTTTCCCTTTCTATTTTTAATACCTTAAAGTGTAATGTTCTTCTACCCAAGATCTATCCACTATATAAAATTTCTATATCTAACAAATATTAATGCTTCTAAATTAGGTTTTGTAATATGGAAAAAAAGTCACTATGGACTTTTGGTGGGTATCAAAAATCCTTACATCAAATTTTTTATTTGAGCCGGCATGCTTTAAGGGAAAATGTCATAAACGCTGATCTTTGAAATTAATTGAAAGATCATCATTATAACCGTGAAAATTAGGGAAATAAGTTTTATGATGATGATGACTCGTTAAATGGAGTCCAACATTACTCGAGTCAATAATTGAAGATATCTTTAATGTAGCGTTGCTCTTGGAGACATCGCTATTTCTTGATAAAAGAAATATACTATTAGAGATCGATCTTGGATCAAAATTCCTTTTAGTGATCTCGAATGCCTTCTGCTTTGGAAGAAAAAAAACAAAAAATAAAAAAATGAAGAAATTAATGTGTCCTCAACCGGCGATTTAAGCTCTCTTGCACTGCTTGGATGTCGGTGTCGCAGAAATCATCGTCGTGTTATTATCAAAATGATCAAAGAAATTGAAAAAAGATAAAAAATAGCCTCCTTAATTCTGAATGCTTTTCTTTTTCTTTCAAGATGAATTCATTTATTTTAATTAAAAACTTCTCTTTCGGTCCAATTCATGACGATATTCAACATACTCCTTGTATGTCTTTTTACCACTTTTTTTCCATAAGCTTATTTGTCTAAAAAAATCGTCAAATTTTTCTTCTAATTTCCTAAAAAAAGGGAAAGATTCGTGATTTTTAATGATATCTAAGTAAGTCTCGTCCTTTTCCAATACTAATAGGAGAATGCTGCTGGAAGTTGCATGGTGACCCATGAAGCTTTCTATAAGACCAATTTTAAAAAGAATATCTGTAAAATTATCAAATTCAAAAAGTAACTTTCTTAATTTTTTCTTGAAATAAAATTCATTAAGAAAAATGAGAAAATCCATAGGAGGATCTGATTTGTATGATTTCTCTTGGATTTCTTTTAATGTTAATTTTTCCAGCTGCTTAAAAGCCTCGTGAGCAGTTTCAAATTCATTATCTAAAAGGTATAGGTACCCTTTAAAAACAATTCCCCAAGGGGGAAGATCATTTTTAAAATTTTTATCTAAATATTCCTTCCATCTTGATGCTTCATGCTTTTTATTTATTTCAGAAAGGGATCTCCTCATCTCGGCCATAAACTGTCCAGATTTATCGGTAAATAATTCATCATTCCTCTTCTTCTTTATTAATGCTCGCATGTTTCGGCATTCAATTCTTACTTGATCTTTCTGAAATAACCTGCACGTGTTAGGCTTAATCTTGGGATCGTTTATCATACAAATATATTTATCTTCCTCTCGCATCTTCCGTAAAAAGGGGCAGTTTCTTAAATCTTCACCATTTCGAGGATTTATCACGATATGCTCGCCTTCTATGAAATCAAACATAGGAAAAGTCCCTAAATTTGACTTAACTATTATATTTTCCCAGCGATTATTATCATCACCCATTACTCTAATATATCCACCCCAAATCTTACAACAATCGCCACATTGAATGCATGACCATTCTAATAATAACTCGTCGTAATGATCATCTATCCATCTAATGATTCTACTTATTTCCTCGTTCATTTCCACCATTCTTTCATACCTACTTGCTCCTTTTTTGTATCTTCAGATTAATATTCAATATTTTTTATTTCGACATCATCAAGAATCTTCTTAATCATTTTTAACTCCATTTCAGTCTCAAATACTTCTCTAAATGTTTGGGAATCAGAATTCTCAAGATCATCAATTCTTTGTATTAAATCCTCTAAACAATAAATTCCTAGCGAAGTTAAACTTGTTAAATGATCTTTTCTAAAGTTTTTAACCAATAAAGAAATGCCGAATTCTTCCTTTATTCCTTTAATTAGAGTATGGCTTAAATTAGGAATTGTTTTCAATAGATTCGTCGGAGTTTTTATAAAATCTTCAATAGTAAATATTTCTAATAGATTCATGTCATCTGCCATTTGAATACCTATTCCTTTTATTGATTCAATAGGGGATTTTATAATCTCATCAAAAAGAATCGTGTATTTTCCATCATTTAAAATTTTAGGCTTTTTGGGTAGAGTTGAAGTTTTAATAAAACTTTTTCTTGCTCTCAGACAAAAGTGAAATGGCCACGGGTCTCTCAAAGCATCAAACAATAAACTACATCCACAGTCATATGAAAAATAAAAAATATTTTTTCCACAATTTCTACATTTTATTGGTATCGTTCGCGAGTTACACCAAAAACCGTGAGAAGCAGGCATCTCGTATCACCTATATGATTTCCCTTTTTTCAGATATATACAATGTAAAATGATTATATATTTTAAGATTATCATAAAAAAGGAAAAGAAATCCTTAAAGTTGCCAAATTATTGAAAAAATCGATATTCTTGCATTATTTCTTGGAATTTTTTTAACTGACTGATCTCTTCTTGAGTACAAGGTTTCACGTACTTCTTGATGAATGCATCTACTTCTTCATCATTAAAAAAGAAGCGATATTTTTCTGAAATTAACGTTTTCATAAGCGATCTGATTGACGTGACGTGGGATATTTCTTGCTTTGTGATTTGTTCAATTTCACTAGCAACTTTAGATAGGTGACGAAATCCAAGCTTGACTTCCGCTTCAAAATTCTTGGTAAAATAATGCATCCAATCAATTTTATGCACAAGTTCGGGTGCAAATTTTTTTATGTTGTAAATATCACCAATGGAAATGGGCTTTCCTCCTTCATACTGGGATATTATCCTATTTTTTAGGACTTCAATGGAAATGAATTGTTGCCATTCAGGGAACCCTTTGTAATAATTTTCGGAAAAATCCGTGAGCGTGCAGAAGAAGACATAAAGATCGGGCTCTGCCAGCATGGCGTCTTGAACTTTAGAAAAAACCTCCAAGTCATCAAAGCACAAGCCAAAAAATGACATGTAAGGGTATAGCGAATTAACACCATGAAGTCTTTCGTCCAAGCGCCCTTGAATGGTGAAAGATTTTAGAGCTTCTTCCCTCAAGAATTGCTTGACATCCTCAATGTTCTTGTAGTGGGGATAAAATTTGTTGATCCAGTCAAGGTCTTGAGAAATAATTTGATATTTCTTGGTCACAAATTCTTGAAACTTGTTCCAGTTAATGACTGACTCCTCTTGCTTAACTTTTTCAACAAAATTCGATTCTAATGCGATGGAATATTCTTTAGAAAGCTCCAATAATAACGATTTTAATGCAAAGGTCGTGCAAGCATCTTGAAGTAACCGAACTCGCTTGGGAGTAAAGAATCGTACTTTGTACTGGTCGTGAGGTGCCAAGTATTCAAAACTGTCTATTAAGAAAGATCGTAACTGCTCATCATTCAATGGACTATTTTCGAGCATTTCAACGAAATTTTGATATAATTCATTTAGATTTACTAATCTTTTTAGCATTTCTTCTCGATATTTGCCGAAAAATCGTAAGGAATCGAAAAATTTAATTTTCTGCTCAAAAGAAGCTTCGAATATTTTTTTCTGTAAGACTGAAATGTTAAGTGCGTGATGAATAATTTCATTCAGCACGATTTTTTCCTTGTCAGAAACAACATGTAGTCCCCTCGTTAACGCCATGTAATCTGATAGAGAAAATATTTCGTTTATTTTTTGAATGAAGGTTTCCACAACATCCTGCATATCGTATATTTTCAAAAGAAAAAAATCACTTTGACTGCGGTGGGAAGATGAACGAGGATTGTTCCACGGGCGCACCCAATTGCCGGATTGTAGAAATGAAAGCAGTTGGTCAGTCTTGTCAAAATTATTCACGATAGAGACTAAAGTCGGAACATGTATTAATTTTAAATGTTTTTGAGCTTCGATGAATGCAAGATACTCTTTATAATGCCTCGTGAAATGAATGCAAAGTTCCTCTGATTGTAGCATGGTTTCAAATTGCTGTAAGTTGATTAAATTCTTCAAGCCGGGGCGGGAATCCAATGAATAAATGGTCTTCAACAGGGCGAGGTTTGCTTGAATCGTGGATTTCTTAAGAATCGTCGTCATTATCTGTTCGTGAGGATCAAATAAATAAGCGTATAGATCATCTCGATGGACATTTATGTGTGTCTCCAGCCGAATCAAGAAATCTAATTGCCCCGCAGACAAGTTTCGTAAATTGAACTTTATTTTTAGCCAATCAGAGAGCAGCCAATCCGCCAAATCAAATAATTCTGGCGTCTTCTTTTCAGCAACCGGTTTTTTAGGTGTTACTGATTGAGAAAACCGCTTTTCATCTTCACGGGGAAGGATTTGAATTGGCCGCTCCAAGAACTCCTTTAGTTTGGAAAGAAATTGATGTGTTTTTTCGTAAAATTCATCGCTAGCCATTTTAAATTTCAAGTATGGGTTATCATATGAAACAACGAAAATTTTCAGTTGCTCCAATCGCTTCACGAACTCCTTTCGCACGGATTCCGAGGATTTTATGATGAATTTTTTCCCGAGAACGCTATCAGTTATGAACAAATCGACATCAGAATCGTTGATCTTGTCGATGAAATCCTCTAATAACATAAACTTGTCGTCAGAAAAATACGTAAATCGAATGTAACATGTAAGCAGTTCGGGCAACTTAAGATCTGGAAGCTTCTCCAATTCCTTCTGTTGTACGTCATTTCTCAAGAAATAAATGTATCTCTTGCACAATTCCTTTCGAATTGTATTTTTCTTCTCGTCTTTTTCGCGGAATTCATCCAATCGTCGTCTTAAATCCATAAAAAATTCGTGATTTGTTGAATACAAGCCTACCACCGAGTATGACTTGGCATCATTATATAATAGGGTTTTCACATCGGAATTTTTTACCAAATTTTTCCGCCGCAAATTGCAAGCGGAATTATTCTCACGTTTTTTCCGCGGCGGAAGTAAGGTATACCATAATTCTGGCATAATTTAACTTAAATATCATTAATTTATTATAGATTAGTAGGAAAAATGGTGAAAAAACATGAAAATAAAAAGAATCCTTCCTGATGGGTGTTTAATACAGGCTGGAATAGATACGTCTACATTAATCAGGTTGTTTCTAGGTGATTGGCATGGAATTGAATTCAAGATTTACCAAAATTTCTTTCAGATTCACGTGAGCAAAACGGTCTTGAAAGAATTTGAATATTTTCGAAAATTTGAACATTCTCTCAAATTAAAGTATGAGTTTTTAGCACTTCTAGGAGTTAAGATCTTGAAAAATGAAGGTCATCACGAGAACTTTCGAGATAATGATGAATTAATCGTGCAAGAATGCATGTCTCACGGGCTTAACATGCTCATTACCGATAACGTGGCACACTTTCAAGCATTGCAACAAAAATACTTGAGTTTAAAAGTGGTGAATGGGTTTTCCATTCCCTATTATTTTTTCCCTTTTATGAATCACGATGAGAAAGTTGGTACCTGCTTGCATAATGGAATAATCACCCTCTTATAATTCTTGCAAACCATGCAAGTTTTTGACGATTGTAATTGCTGTTGCCCGAGCTGATAATTCTCGGTAAATAAGTAACATGCAGCTCTGGTTTGCTTGTATTTTTTTACTATACACGGAAATTAACTAGTCTTTTTGCATGATGCACACGATACAAGGTGGTTCTATAAGTAAATGATTTCATCATTTAAAGTCATGACCTATTTTTAGCAAAAGCTAAGTCTTTTAAGCTAGAAAAACGTCATTAAGGAAAAGTTCAAGTTGGAGCCGAGAAGCAAGTCCTCCATGAGGGGGATGGAAATGGTGCATTTAAGAACTAATATGATAATAATTATTAAAAATTTGGAAATAACTTCAAGAAATTATAATTATTCAGCATTTCTTGCGGAATTCTTCTTCTGAATAAAATAAAATAAATCAGAGAAATGATGGAGTTAGCATTCTTGAATGCCATCCTCAGCGAAATTGATATAATGATCGTTATAGTGATAACATCTCGCCAGACGAGATCTTCCTTCGTTTATTTACTCTCTTTCCTAATAATGAATTTCTCTTTCTTTTCCCTTGCAGAATACTTTACAATCCAGTTACTGCTGAGTTTTTCTAATTCATCTAGGACGGATTTGACATGTTCCTCAGATGTCTCTAGCTTTTGTGCTATATTTTCGAGCTCTACTTGATTCTGATGAGATAGCATTTTGAGAACTAAATATTGCTCGCTTTCCGTTGACATCAGACCCATTTCAATCTTTTTCCCAAATTCTTTTTTTACTTTTCGCAATTCTTTCGTTTTAATCTTTATAATTTTCTTTGAAATAGGTCTTTCTATTAATATAAACTCCGAAGTTGGTTCAGAATTTGATAAAAAATGTTTCAATTGCTTGAAATTAAAGTTTGTTTGTCTAATAAAAGAATCCACGCTTATTTCATCTTGATTGTTCAATAAAGTCATCAATACTTTATGTATTTCGCTGTTTGTATCATTTTTATTTATTTCTAGTAATTCTGATTTTATTGGATCTTTTTCAATTTTATCTTCTTTTTTTATTTCATTGACCTTAGTTTGAGTAATTTTCGATTTTTCTATATAATGAATAAGATCTTTTTTCGTGTTGATGTTTTTCAATTTCTTTTTCTTGTCAGGAATTTTAGATTGAATCTTCCTGTTTAAGTCTTTTTTTGGGTCATATCTATATGAGCCACCGAGATATTGAATTAATAGCTCTTTATTTTTCTCTTGATTTTCAGAATGAGGAATTTCTTTATATTTTACATCATTTAACTTGCCTACCTCTGATAAAAAATTTGGTCTTGTATCAATAATCGCCTCAATTTTTTCCTGAATGTTGATATCATTGTTGTTTATATAAATTATTAGCATCTTGATATGATTCGACTTAGTCTTAATATTTAAAAGTCTACAAATTTCCTTTAGATCCGCTTGAGTTAACTTAAAGGAGGATGATAAAATTTTCAATATATTAAAAAGATTATATTTTTTTATTTTTGATTGAAATTCTTCTTTCTTCTTTTTTATTCTTTCTAAGCGTGCAACATCTTGCATTCTCTCCCTTTGTTCTTCCAACTTTTGTTGTTCTTCCCTTTCTTTCTCGAGTCGTCTCAAGTTTTCTTGGTACTCCTCTTGCTTCTGAATTTCTTCTAACCTTAATTTTTCTAACCTCGCTGCTTCTTCTTCCTTTCTTAACTGTTCTTGTTCTCTTTCTTTCCTGATGCGTTCCTTCTCCTTGACCCTTTCTTGCTTCTCCTTGATTATTTCTCGCTCATGTTCTTCAAAGACTACTATCTGATAACCAGTTATTTCCTCTTCATATGGCAAGATTCGAATTATCTTGTCAGCTTGTGCTCCATTTATTATATCGATAAGATTCATAACTTCATTCAATGAAGTAGTCATTTTGATGGCGATGACTGAAATCCATTCTTGATCCCTTTTCGATTTCCTTAGATGGTTCAATAAATCTTGACATCTTCTTATCTTTCTTGCAGAAAGATTGAGTTTGCTCTTTTTTATACCCCAATTTCTCTTGATTAAAGAACACATTAGCACTTCTACAGTTTCTTTTTTTTCAATTATCACACCTAACTCCTGTAAAATTGCTAGGGCATCTTCCAAATTTTTTTTCTCTTTTACTTTTTTCTCCTTAGATGTATCATCTACATACCAGAGGCGTAAAAAGATTTTTGGACAATAAAACTCTGAAAAATAAGCATTATCTTTCATTATATCGAAAATATCTCTCTTGATGGATTTAACAAATAAAGATTTAATCCTAAATTTCTTGCATTTATTAATTAATTCTTGTTCCTTTTCTGATAATCTCGCCTTTACATCTTTTAATACATCAACTTTTTGAAAAATAGTATAGGAATCTTCATTTTTTTCTATATCTAATAGTTTATTAGATTTAGGAAGGTCTTTAGATTGTATGAAAATCAAATGATCGCCTTTATATCTCCAAAAATGATTACAGATCTCGCAACTTAAGTCATATCCCTCAGATGTTTCTCGTTTATATGCTTTTATATCATTACTTCCACATATTGGACATTGAATATCTTTTATTTCCAAATAATCACTCTTTAATATATGAGTTAAAGACCTATTCCTCTTTCTATATATTCCTCTATATTAAATTTCAATTCATATATTCTATCTATGGAATTTAAAATATCTTTAAAGCTATAAGTTAAAATCTCAGTTGCAGCGGCTTCTTGATCTCTTGATAATTTTGGATCTTCCTCCATTCTCTGTACTTCTAACCATTGCTGATAAGTAAGTAATCTTGGAATCTTAAATGTCTTTTGCATATTTTTAAAGTTTTCATACATATTTTGAACCGCTTTTGGAAAATCAGTCTTTTCGAAAATACCTTTTTGTAGTTCTATAATATTCTTTAAATTTTTAACAAATTCTTGTAATTTTGCATTAAATCTAGCTAAATCTCCGTAAGTCATCTTAATGAATAAATTTATATTGATTAAATCTTGGATGTCTTCCTTTATTTGTTCTACTTTGTCAGATTTTTCCATATTATACAGAATTTCTTGAAGTGATTTTCCTCTAATAGTAGAACATTCGTTTAATTTTTGTTGTAATAATTTTTGAGCTCTTTCTATACTTACCCTAAAATTATTAATCTCTGCACGCATTTTTAAAACATTAAAGCAAGTATTATGATATATTTGCTTAATTGATTTATTTTTTATTTCTCCATTTTCGTTAATTTGAATACTATTATTAAATAATTCATAAATCTCTTCTCTCAATTTCAATCCTTCTTTACTTAATGCATAACAAGAAAATCGTCTTTGATTTTCTTTAATCCACAAGATTTCAGTTAATTTAAACTCATTAAAAGGTATAGGAGAATTGATTTTTATTTTTCTTAAATATTTTATTGTCGAAATAACTGATTGAATATCTTCATACAAAAAATCAGAAATAGGAGAAGCTCTGGTATAGATTTTTCCTTTGTTAATTAAAAATTGATTAATATATTTTTCTAATCCAAGTTCATTGGTTGATT
>JAEOUI010000186.1 GCA_016839425.1 Promethearchaeota archaeon | reverse complement strand
TTTTTTTTAAAAAATTTGTTAAAGATCTAAAAAAATTTGGAAGATGAACACTTAGAACTTCACGAGGTCCATTTTACCCTCGTAATATAACGATTCTCCGTCAAAACTAATCTGAATTGCCATGATGTTTATGTTTTTTTTTCGAGCCTCACTAAGCTTGTTTGAGAAATTTTGGTCCATTTCGATGTTAGGGCCAAAAGCTCTTGCCTTTCGAAATACTAAAAAAAACACTATTCCATTGTGTTCGATAATCTCTCCTACATGGCGCGCCCCTCGTTCTGTTGGAGCATCCGGAAATAATGCAATCTCGTTTTTTACGAGTGTGACTCCCTTTACTTCAAGCGGTGTGCCATCCAATGTAAAGTCTATGCGACTTTTTCCAATCTTGACTTCGCTTTTAAATTCTTGAATGTTCTCAAACTCTGGCAAGAATTCAAAAACTTTTCGGGCGATTTTTGAATGTTGTGCCGTGTCGATTAATACCCATTCTTTACCGTGCTTAACTGACCTAATGTAATAAGGTAATTTGCCGTTCGATTTTGTAACGAGAATCTTGGCGCCTTTAACGAGTAATTCTTTTAATCTTCCTGGATCGTGCACATGAGCCTTCTCATTCTTTCCATCAAGTTGTATTTCTGCGACGAATCGATTTGGCCTCGATATAAAAGTTCCTGATTGCAGGTTTTCAAGAGAATATATTTTTTTTTTGAGAGCTTTCATTGTTAATTCAAATTTAGTTCAAGTTAAGCTAGATGGGGAAACAAAAAAAAAGCTAGGATTATAATATATAAAACCATCTTGATTTTTAATGGATTTTTTAGTCTCTAGACTTTGTTAATCTTATCAATTTTATAAAATATAATATAAACTCATTTAAGGACTTGTCAAATTAATTATCACGATGAGCGAAGTAAAAACTCGAGGTTCAATCGAAAGCTATAAATTTCATCACATTGATACGAATAAATGTCTAATTTGCAAGGAATTTTCCTGCGAAGATGCTTGCTTTAGGGGCGTCTATAAGGTAATTGAAAAAGAAGATCGGCCTAAATGCATTGTTGTCGAGGAAAGAGAGGATATGTGCGTGAAATGTCATATATGTACTACGGCGTGCAAGGCAAGAGCAATTACAATAGATTAATTCTTTTTCAACATAAATTATATATTTCTTTTTAATTTTTCTAAATACGATATTTTGATAGTAAAAGATCAGATAATTGAAATTTTATTTAATTATAATGGATTAAACAAATAATATATTCTTTTAAGGATTTGAAAAAATGGAATCGAGCGAACCTCATGCAACTGGAGGAACCAAGATAAGATCGATAATATTAGGATTAAACGACGGATTAATTTCCACATTTACATTGCTTATCGGTGTTGCAGCAGCAACAATTTCGGGGGGTAATTCTATTGTTATTCTCACGGGTCTCGCTGCTATGGTATCGGGTGCATGTAGTATGGGACTTGGTGAATATATTTCGTCAAAATCTGAATATAATTTCGCAAAAAACGAGATCAAGAAGGAAAAAGCCGAGATCGAACTGTTTCCCGACGAAGAAAAAGAAGAAGTAAGGGATATATTTACGAAAATGGGATTTTATGGCGAAAATCTTGATGCTTGCGTCAAAACTATTACTTCTAACAAACAGGTTTGGTTAGATTTCTTGACTAAAAGCGAACTAGGATTGGACGAACCCGAACATCCTGCTCTTGGGGCGTTGTTAACATTTTTAGCTTTCGTGTTTGGCGCCTTCGTGCCACTTTTTCCCTATTTTCTCAATCTTGGTATTGTTTCATT
The DNA here is from genome assembly GCA_016839425.1 of Promethearchaeota archaeon. Next base: position 2,592 of record JAEOUI010000186.1, on the reverse strand, counting down.
AATTTTTTCGTCGATCATTTCATTTGTCTTGTTATTTGTAGTGGGTGCGTTAAAAAGTAAGATAACGGGGGAAAAACCATTAAAAGGAGCGTTTGAAATGGTATTGATCGGCACCATAGCTTTCGTTATTTCCTACTCAATTGGTCTTGTTATGGAACAGCTCATTGTTACTTAAATATAATTAAAAACCAGCATTATTATACATTAATATATCATAAAATAATTACTTAAAATTTTCAAATCTAATGGATATTATAAATAAAATTGTTTTAGACGATATTGATAAACAAATCATTGCCTTACTTCAAAGAGATCCTAACATTACTCATTCTCAAATAGCTGAGCTAGTCGAAAGAAGTCAACCAACAATCGGTGCGAGACTAAAAAAATTAAAAAAATCAGGGGTTTTAGCAGTAAACGCTGGGTTGAATTTAAAAGCTATAGATCTTTACCTTTCCTTAGTTCGCATAAGTACCGAAAAACCCTCAGAAATTAACGCAATGGCGGCTCATTGTCCTTTCATTGCTAATTGTTTTCAAATTTCAGGAGAATTTAATATGCTTTTATTTCTTGTAAGTAGTGACCTCGAAAAACTGTATGGTTTAGTTAATTCGCATTTTCGAAACAAGGAAGAGATTAAAGATGTTAAAATGGAAATTGTTGTAGAGTTTGCCCGTGATTTTATCGTTCCAGTTAATTTAGAATTGCAGGAACAATTAGATCCAGGCAGTGGAGATTGCGTTTATTGTAAAAAATTTAATACTAATGAATATTGAAAAAAAAAGAATTTCCTATAAAAATTATAAATATTTCTGCATTCCTATAAATAGTCATAAGAATATTTATAAAATATAAGTAAAAAAAATCAAAAAATAACTGAATGGGTAATGATAAGCGATAAATTAAAACTCGATGACATAGACAAACAAATCATATCGATAGTTCAAGAAGAACCGAATATGACACACACGGAAATTGCCGAACGAGTAAATCGTTCCCAACCTACCATTGGAATGAGAATAAAAAAGCTTGAACAATCTGGTATCCTGCAATTCCAGCCAGGTATTAACTTCAAAAAAGTAGATCTTTTCTTAGCGACCGTGGAGGTTAATACTAAAGAACCAGAGCGGCTCATGGAAATGGCAAAATTCTGCCCGTTCATGCTTAATGCATTCAGGGTTAGCGGCGATCACAATGTATGTATAATGTTGACAAGTTCGAAACTTGAAAAACTCGACGCTATTATTAATTATCATTTTAGAAACAAACCTGAAGTTCAGAATGTCTCAATGGAAGTAGTTACCGATATCGCGAAAGATTTGATCCTCCCTATCGATTTCGATTCCGAAAACCACGATCCAAACGAGGAACACGGTTGTGGAGAATTATGCAAATATAAAAAAGCAAGCGATGCAGGAATCGCTCAATTTTATTAGATCCTTCCTTTTTTTAGTCAATTTTATTATTGAGAATTGAATTTAAAATAAAAATTTCATATTATATGTATTCTTATTCTTCTACTTGTTTTGGTTTGTCAAACCTATATTTAGGTGACTCTTGTCTCATATTACAACCAGGACCGCAGAATTTTCCGTCAAATTTCTCTATAGTAAAATCGATAGGGACTACAAAATCGTGAATAGATTCTATTAAGATATTTGTTTTAACATTGATAACATCTGGATCCTTCCTGAAGCAGAGATCTACGAGCTTTTCAATTGTCTGGAGGTCCGATGCGGCAATAAAGCACAATAAATTAAATTCGCCAGAAATTTTAAACGCGTGGTTAATGAATGGACAGGATATGATTTTTTCTACAATACCATCGACATCTTTAGTAGATATGTATACAATAGCAACTTTAATATCAACTTCTTTTATGTTAAATCCTACTTGTTTAGTAAGAAGATTTTTTCTTTCAAGCTTGATGATTCGAGCACCTACTGCGGGTTGAGACTTGTCAATTTCTTCTGCGATCTTAGAGTGCGTGATGTCTGGATTTTCTTCGATCATTTCGATGATCTTCTTATCGGCCTCGTCGATTCCTAAGAGTTCGTTAAAAATTTTTTTTTTCATATCCATTTAAATCGTAACAATTCGTAAATAAAACTACTTTGGCTTTGTTTTATATAAAGATATAAAACATATAATAATTGCTGATAATACATTTCAACTTTACAATTATATTTTATAAATTAATTCTCATTAAAATAAGCGATATTAAATGAGAAGGTCTTTAACTTTCCCTATTTGAAGAGAGAATTTTTAAAATCTTATTAAAATATTTATTTTCGTCCCAATCTGTCTCTTCTTTTATATTAATGAAAATCTTTGCTAAAACATCCTTTATCTGCAAGGATTCAAAATAATTGATTTTAGGTGCCACAACTGAAAGCATGTATAACCTCTGTCCTGATCGAGTTGTAGAATCGTTATATGAGTCAAAATACACATAAGCACTCATATTAATGTTGTCAATGTTTAACAAGATTCCTTCTGCTGTGAGCATTCTTTCTTGACCATAAATTATGTTTGCTGCATTAAACAATTGAAAGCCAATATTTTCTATGGAATAAGGGAGATCTTTTTCGA
>JAEOUI010000017.1 GCA_016839425.1 Promethearchaeota archaeon | reverse complement strand
TAAAGGACAAGGCTCAATGGGCCTTTGATAGAGTACCAAAAAATGATTGAAATTACTTCTCGACATTTACTAAATCGTGTAATTATCTTTTTCTTTAATGCTTACATTTGGTAAAGTATGAAACAATTTTGTTTGACCATCGCTGGAGCAGATCCTACTTCAAGTGCTGGAATACAAGCAGACATTAGAACCTTCGATAGATGTGGAATTCACGCATTTTCTGTTATAACAGCAGTGACGAGTCAAACGACTAAGGAATTTTTTGAATTTAAGACTCTTTCCGATATGTTAGATAGCCAATTAAACGCTATTTTAAGCCATTATCCTGTAAATCATGTAAAGGTTGGTATGATTCCAGATGTAGATGCTTTAGATATTATCATAAAATACATCCTTAAATATAAATTATCAGTAATATATGATCCCGTAACGATTTCAAGCGCGGGAAAAAGGCTTTCTCTCGAAGGTCTGGAACAGGAAATAGAAAGTAAGTTATTTCCCATTGTTAGAATAATCACACCAAATCTTTCAGAGGCCTCCATTTATTCGGGTATTGATCTCAGCGATGTTTCTTTTAGTGATACCTTGCTTCTTCGAAAGGCTTGCGATATACTACTTAGCAAACTATACACTGGTTCAAGAAAATCTAATCAAGAAAAAGCCGTAATTGTGAAAAACGCCTTATCTACAAGAGAGACGATAATGGATTTTTCGTTAGTTAATAAAACGACCGAAAAGGGTCTTGAAAAACAATTTCGAAAATGGGAAAAACCAAAAGTTAGATTTATGGGAAATGTTCACGGCACAGGTTGCGTTTTTTCTTCAGCATTAACAGCATACTTAAGCCTTGATAATGGAATCGAAGAATCTATTTATTTAGCAGAGACATTTTTCGATGAAAAATTCTTAAAATTCGTTGAACTTCCTGACGAAGGAAAAATCTTGGATCTGACCGAACCGGAGGATCGAAGAAAAGTAATCGATCAAGTTAAAGAAGTGTATAATCACATCTCAAAAGACAAGAGGTTCGCAAAAATAATCCCCGAAGTACGACTTAACATTTCTTGTTCACTCCCTCAAGCAGAATCGAGGGAGGACATTGCGGGAATCGAAGGAAGAGTGACTATAATTAATGGTTTTCCGCAGGCTTGTGGCGAAATAAGATTTGGAGTTTCCGATCATACAGCTAGATTAATCTTAGCTGCAAAAGAATTCGACAATTCAATTAATCTAGCAATAAATCTAAAATATAAGGATAAATATATAACATCCATTCAAGAAAATACAAAACTATTTACTTACGAATTCGTAAGAGTTAGCCAACCAGACGAAATTAGGGAAAAAGAGCATTCTACCATGCAATGGCTTATTAAAGAAAGCGTTGAAAGAACCGGAAAGGTTCCCGAGATCGTCTGGGATAAGGGTGCAATTGGAAAAGAACCTATTATTCGAGTGTTTGCTGAAAATTCTCAAGATCTTATTTCGAAACTTAATATAATTATTTCAGTTATCGATTGAAAGAAAATCTCTACATTTTTAAATATTATATCTTGGATTAGTTACTGAAAAAATTTTAAACTGAATAATCGTTATTAGACAAGAAAACAATAACTAAGTTATAAAAGATGGTTAGCGAAGCTTTTAAAAAAGTATTAGCAAGAGTTCAAAGCATACAAAAGGTTGGAAGCCTTCGAACCGTAGAACAAATAAGAAATGCCGTAAAAGAGTTCAGTAAGATATCGGAGCTTCCTGATGATGTAAAAATTAAAGAGATCTTAGCAGATGAAGTTGACGCGGTTTGGATAACTACCCCAGGATCAAGCTATTCACCAGTAATTATTTACATGCACGGAGGCGCATATGTATCTGGAGCCCCTAATACACATTACAACCTGTGTTCTCATATTTCGAGAGTTTCAAAAGGAAGGGTACTTTCAATTGATTATCGATTGGCTCCAGAGCACCCATTTCCTGCCGCACTAGACGATGCTGTAATGGTTTACAAGTATTTATTAGACGCTGAAGGTATAAGTCCAGACAAGATCATATTTTCGGGAGATTCTGCTGGAGGTGGATTATCACTTGCAACGCTTTTAAAGCTGAAAGAAATAGGCGAAATATTACCAAGAGCAGCCGTTTTATTCTCTCCTTGGCTTGATTTGACGCTATCAGGAAAATCATTTAAAACTCATGCGAAGAGAGATTTCATGCTCTCACCAGAAGTATTAGAATCTGCTGTAAAATGGTATTGTGATCTTAAAAATCCAAAAAATCCTTTCATTAGTCCACTTTTCGGCGATCTTAAAGGATTGCCATCCATTCTCATTCAGGTTGGAACAGAAGAGTTGTTATTAGACGATTCAATTCGCTTTACTAAACGAGCCAAAAAAGCGGGAGTTAACATTACATTAGAAATTGACGAGGGAATGATCCATGTTTATCAAGCGTTCGCCTCCGTGGCCCCAGAACCCAAACAAGCGCTTGAGAGAGTTGGAGAATTCATAAAAAAACTAATTTTTTAGTAAATTATTTCTATTTTTTATTGAAAAAGTGATTTAAAAGGGGATTAATAGACTTTTATTATGGTTTCTTATTTAAAGCATCTTTTAACACTTTTATTGCGCAGAATTCGCCACACATGCTACAAACTTCTTCGTTTGTATCGTCGCACTTGTTTCTATAATGGATTTTTCTAGCTGTATCAGGGTCGATTGATAAATTAATCATCTTATCCCATTCCAAGTTTTTTCGGGCAATATCAACTTGATAATCCCAATTTGAGGCCTTTTTTCCATATCTCGTTATATTTACAGCATGGGCTGCAATTTTTGAGCATATAACACCGCGTTTAACCTCTTCTTTAGTGGGCAATCCCAAGTGTTCTGATGGAGTAACATAACATAAATAATCCACGCCTGCCATGCCAGCAATGACACCACCGATAGCTGAAACGATATCGTCGTACCCAGGAGCAACATCAGTCACTAATGGACCTAATACGTAAAAAGGGGCCCCTTCGCATAGAGATTTCTGCATCTTTATGTTTGCTTCTATTTCGTGAGCGGGTACGTGACCAGGACCTTCCACCATTACCTGGACGCCCTCCTTCCAAGCACTTTTTACCAATCTCGATATTTCAAGTAATTCTTGCACTTGAGAATAATCAGTAGAGTCAAATATACAACCAGGTCGGCATCCATCTCCAAGAGAAAGCGTGAAATCGTATTCCTTTGCCATTTCTAATAAATAATCGTACCTGCGATTGAAAGGATTTTCTTGCTCGTTTTCGAGGATCCATGCTGCCAAAAAGGTACCGCCTCTTGACACGACGCCCATTGTTCGTGGATGAGCTTTCAAATGCTCGATAATCTCACGAGTAATGCCAACATGAATCGTAAAAAAATCCACACCTTCTTTGGCTTGCTCCTCCACGACTTTAAACAAGTCGTCTTCGTCCATGCTAATTATTGCGCCTTTATTATCGAGGGCTCGCAAGGCAGATTGGTAAATGGGAACCGTTCCAATTGGTACGGAGATTTTATCGAGGATCTTTTTTCTAATAGCTCGAACATCGTTTTCAGTGATGCCCGTGCTGAGGTCCATTACCGTGTCGGCACCAAATTGAACAGCAATTTGCGCTTTTTCTAATTCTGCTTCTATATCGCACACTTTTTTGCTTGATCCAACATTGGCGTTAATTTTTACAAATAATCCCTCTCCGATACCAATAGGGGTCTCAAGGTTTCTAACGTTTGATTTTGGGACGACAATTCTACCGCTTGCAATACCACGCCGCAAGAATTCTACATCAACTTGCTCGATTTCGGCAACCTGGTTCATCAAATCAGTTATAGTTCCGTTTTTAGCTTGGTTCATCAGTGTTGACACGTGAGTATAACCTCGAATATAGCTATTTTTATATCACCTTACAAGTAAAAACTAATCTCGAAAGAATTATAACTTTTTGTCTTATAGAAAAATAAAATTACTTACCAATTGTTGAAAATAAAAATAAATAAAAAATTCATAATAGGAAATTTCTTTAAAATTAGTGAAAAAATATAAGAAATTAGAGATTTTTATAATCCCAGATCCATTCGGAATCGTCGTTAATTATGGCGTTAGTCCCGTAAAAGACCGGACGGACACTTGCGTCCTCAAATAAGTGAATGTAACACCACGCAGTTATATACTTTCTAATATTTCCCGCATCGTCAGTCGCATCAACATGTTTTCCACCAATCAACTGTCCGTAAAATGTGGGTACGGGTGAAAGTGAAAATATCTTGTCGCTAGTAGTAGCGGGAGGACACAAAAAATCGTCCGTTCCGGCGATTAACAACATCGGAGCTTTTTGCGAAGACATCGAACCCCCGTGATTCACATAAAAGTTATATGGGGGCATAAGCGGAGCAGTGCAAGTTACATCGTCTCGTTCCCCGAGTAAGAGGGTCGTCCCTGCTCCTTGCGAATGCCCCATCACGCATATCTTATTGACATCGAGGTTATGATAAAAAGGACTCTCTGGATCCTCGTTTTTCGACGCGAGCAGGTTCATTGCGGCGATCATAGTATCTCCGTAACCAGTATTTTCGTCGTTGGGGCCAATCACCACGAACCCGTGAGACGCCAGGTGCCTTAACAATCCCCCATACGAGGAGGGCAACGCACCAGTCCCATCTCCCCAAACGACGAGGGGGTGCTTCGTGCCGTTGCGACCCAAGTCCGTCGGGTAATATACACTATTGCCCTCGAAGGCTGTGTTTTCCGATACGGAAAACGAGCCCGATTCTTCGTAAAATATAAGATCTTCTATAGTGGGAATATCATTAGTTCTTAGGTTTGGTATTATAAAACCAATAGTCATAATAGGCAACGCTATTAATACCACTGTTGTGAATATGATTATAAAGATATTTTTTTTTTTCATTATAACATCTTCTAATTTAGAGTATTTTTAGATTTCTGATGAGAAATTAATTAAAAATATCATTTAAATTTTATTTCGTATAGATCCAAAAGCAATACTCAATATAGTAAATTATCACGAATAAAATTGAGCTTTTCAACTTATCTCCCAAAATCCAATCTTGAGCTGTTTTAATAGTTCTATGAGCGAATCCGTGAGGTTATAATTCCTAATTTCAGTAAATGGAACAAAACGAGCATCTAGAGCATCATCTTGGGCCACAGGATTTTGATCGGGAGGGCCTTCGACTTGTTCCACGAAATAATTAAGGAGCACATAATGATATTCAACTTTACCATCCTTATCAAGCATTATTTTATCGATGATTCCTGCAAGTTTAGTGACTTTTACTTTTATAGCCGTTTCTTCGAATCCTTCTCTTTCCGCTGCTGCTTGAGTTCCTTCTCCCAACTCAAGATGGCCTCCCGGTATGCTCCAACGACCCGCGTCGGGATCGTATTTTCTTTTAATGAGGAGGAGGTGTTCGTTTCGAACAAGCATCACGCCTACACCCACATGGGGCCTTATGGGATAATGACGGGTGTCAAAAGCCATCAATTCTTTTTCATTCTTCATTGTATTAAAAATATTTTTTAGTATTATTGATAATTCATCACTCCTACTAAGGATATCTATTTGAATTTCCTAAGAATAAATTATATGTGTTTTAGGAGGATAACTTGAATAATAATTTTAAATCTTTATAAATTGCTAGCATTTTCGTTAATTTTGGAGCAAATACTCTATATAGAATCTTTTACTTAGTTATTTGCTAGTGGATAAAAAATAAAAATCATAATTCATTTCATTAGATATGGTACGCCCTTGGTACTGGCCCAGAGAAGGACAACCACATAGGACAGAGCCTTTTACATGGATAGTAAGGGATAAAATGGCAGCATCGTGGTGGCCAGACCCCCCCGTGTTTAAGAGGTATGAAAAAGAAGGCATTAAGGTCGTAATTAATTGTTCAGAATTCAATAATCGAAAGGATGTTCCCAATCGATTTAAATATTACCACATAAATATCCCCGATTACGGTGTCCCAACAGATGCTCAAATCAATAATTTTCTCGATATTACGAAGAAACATATTCAAAATAAAGAGCCAATAGTTGTCCATTGCGTAGCGGGTTGTGGCAGGACGGGTCAAATGATAGTAGCTTGGGGCGCCTATAACGGGCTCATCCCCAAGGGTTTGGATCCCGTGCAATGGATTAGAACTTACAGGAAGTGTTCGTTAGAAACGAAAGAACAAATGTCACTTGCAAGAAAAATTGCGAGCAAGTACCAAAAATAAACTTTAAACGATGAATTTTATGAGTAAAACTTAATTAATTGCAATTTCATAATTTATATATATCGCTCAAATAAAGTGATAAATTCAAGGAAATTCGCATCTTCATGGACAAATCTGATTATATATATATGATCATCGATAACGTACTGGTCTTTGGCATCAATACCGACCTGCAAGGAGAGAAGCTAAAAGACCACCTTAATAACTACGATGAGCAAGTCGTAAAGGCTGTTGCAGGATTTAGCCAGAAATTCCTCGAACATTTTCTCATTGTTTCCAAAGGAAAATTGCAAGCTGAAATCGAAGATCTTATAAAAAAAATGGAGAAAATATCATATATGATTTCTCCGATGGGTTCCTTACATTACCTTAGGGAGGAGCAACTGGAATACATCCTTACAAAGTTGGGATCGCTTGAAATAAACGAAATTTCAGAGCAAGCAATTAGCAAGATTGCTGATGAACAGATTGAGAAGCAATTCGGAGGCGCTTTAAATTATAGCGAGGCCCAAGCGTTGGAAGCACAATTATCTAGTGCAGCCTTCTACCTTTCAGGCTTGGGATTTCCCCAGAGCGTGATTGATCAAAAGTTAGACGAGGTTAGAAAAGATCCAACTAAATTAGACGCACTATTTAATGTGGCCGCCCCAAGTGCTTCGAACCACCCACCAATGTACGCAGAGGAAAGCACGGACAAGATCGTTTCGAGCCATGATGTGGAAAAAGCAATCGATGGTTATATCGATTCGATCAAGCAAGATATTACCGAAGAACGGGGCAAAAGGGTTCAGGAAATCATAATAGAAATCAAGGACTATGTGCAAGACAGCTTAGACGCCCGACACGAAACGGTATTTAACATGATCCATCCCGATCGCCTTTCTCGAGCGTTAAAAATGCTAAAAAGCGTAAAAAAGAAATCACCTCGAATCGGTCTCTACATAGAATGGTTTTTCTGCTCGCACCTCATAGAAAACATCGAATTCAAAGTAGAACACTGGCAAGTAAGCTCACAAGCGGGGCACGGGAGCTCAGGAGTATACAGCGCGGGTATTGCTTTCTCGAGATATGACCAGATTATTCGCGAGTTTAACGATAGCAAGCTAACCAAGGTAGTTAACATCTGCCGTCGCATTTTACAAACACCCTCAAAAAAGGCTATTCAAAAACTTGGACAAGACCTCGTGGCAGAAACTGGTTTTGACGAGCATTTGTATTTCACTGACTAGTTATAAAATTATTTCTAAACAAATCCTCTTATGCAACTCCTTTAGTTCATTAAATTGTTTTCGGGCATAAAAGGAAAAAAATTTTAGATCAATTGATTTTTTTAGAAAACATTCTAAAGACCTATAAATTTGTATATTACTTTTATTTGTCCTGCAATTCAAGAGACAATTAGGAAAATTTATATTCAAAGCGAATCTAAAAGCCATGATAATTCAATAATTTCAAAAAAGTGAATTACAACAACAACAATTCTATAATTTGATGATTTAAAAATGAAAAATAAAGTGATATTTAGAACAATATCTGTTTCAAGAATGGTTATCATTCTTTCTTTTGTTTTTGCTCTCATAAATACAATTCCAGGAAGAATCAGTCAAGGCCTTCTAGATGCTAGCCTTCATATACCCCTTAATATATCTTCCCCGGATGATGTTATTCAATATTATGACGAATCGGGTTCTTTTGCAGTATCGCAAAACACTGCCTTCGAGGGTAACTATCTTTATTATCCGACGGACTTGGGTCGCAACGGAACGAAGCACCCCCTCGTCGTTTGGGGAGATGGGACCGGTACATCGCCTTGGATGTACGGAGGATTGTTAAGGCACCTGGCGTCTCACGGGTTCGTGGTTATCGCACCTGATGTTACTGATACTGGTAATGGTGAGACGATGATCGCCGCAATGGAACTCATCAAGTCGAAAAACGACGATTCCGAGAGCACATTTTATCAAAACCTAGATGTTGATAAGATATGCGTGATGGGGCATTCTCAAGGAGGTAGCACGACCCTCTTGCTCGGAGAACGAGACGATGTTACCTGTACTATACCGTTAATGCCTTCCTATTGGTTATATATAGGTAATGGTGGTTCGATGTCTTCGCAAAAAGCACCAATGTTATTACTCGCAGGAACGGAAGATACGATATGCTCTCCCGGAGGAAATAGTGATGTTATTTTCGCTGACTCAAATGTTCCAACTTACTATGGAAAGTTGATAGGAGCGGATCATTTTGAGGCGGTTGGGGATGCTGGAGAAATGAGAAAATACATTACTGCGTGGTGTTACCTTCATTTATTTGAGAACATTGATGCACAATCGATCTTTTATGGAAACGATGCGCTGATTTACGACGATTCAGAATGGATATGGGAAACAAATCAACCACAAGGATCACCCGGATCGTTTTCTCTCTCAATAAACTCTGAAATACCCTACTACGATTACGATGGCAATTTTGACCTGATTTGGACGCTTTCTCTTGGTGCGGACACATACACGGTGTACGAGCACGATAGCTATTTCACGGAATTCGATGGCTCTCAGACGCCCTTGACAACGATAATTGGTACTTCGTTTTCGATATCGGGGCGCTCTAACGGCACATATTACTTTTTAGTCTACGCAAACAATATTTACGGACACGCTATATCGGAATGCGTGAATGTAACCGTAGGAATTCTCTCTATTGGACCACCAGAGCCCTTCGTTCTCAATATTAATGCTGATACTCCTGATAAAGATGGAAATATTAGATTATATTGGACGGAATCTTTAGGGGCCAATAATTATTCGATCTATATTAAATATGTCGAAAACGATGTATTAATGATTATTGAACTTCATAAAGGTCTAACAACCAAGCAGCAAGAGATCACGGGTCTTTTAAACGGAACTTATAGTTTTCAAGTGACTGCTTTCAATAACTTTGGTAATTATTCGACAACATGGAAGGAAGTTGTCGTGAATATTACCGAACCAACTGAACCGTCGATATCAGGTTACGATCTCTTCTTGATCCTTGGCGCATTAGGAGTGATTTCTGTTGTAGCTCTAATAAATAGAAAAAGAAGAATTTGGAGGGTAAAAAAGCAATGAAAAAAAAAGCAATTTTAGGGATAATACCCATAGCAGCAGTATTAATTGTACTTACTTTTATACTTGCTCCTTTAGAATCAATACCAGGACAAGATCCACAAGATAATCTCCCAGATACTCTTCCTCCAGACACTCCTACTCCTATAGATAACCTAGATTTCTATGATAATAAAGGCTCGTTTGAAGTACAAATTTACACTAATTATGAGGGTAACTATCTTTATTATCCAATCGAGTTAGGGCGTAATGACATGAAACACCCGATCGTCGTTTGGGGAGATGGTACTTTCACTCATCCTAATACTTATGGTGGATTATTGAGCCACTTGGCGTCACACGGTTTTGTAGTAATTGCCCCCGATGATACAAGTACTGGTAATGGAGATACGATGATCGCCGCAATGAACCTCATTATTTCTCAAAACGACAATCCCTCCAGTTCATTTTATCAAAACCTAGATGTTGATAAGATATGCGTGATGGGTCATTCTCAAGGGGGTGGCACGACCCTATTGCTTGGTGGATTGGATCAGGTAACTTGTACCGTCCCAATAATGCCGTGGTATTACATTTTTCAGAGTAATGGTGGTTCGAGCGTTACGCAAAAATGTCCGATGTTATTGATTACTGGAACGGAAGATACTGTATGCCCACCTAATTCAAATAGCGATATCATATTCTCAGACTCCAATGTTCCTACTTATTACGGAAAGCTGATTGGCGCTGATCATCTTGTAGCTTGCGGAGATGCTGGAGACATGAGCAAGTACATTACAGCTTGGTGTTATATTCATCTATTTGAGGATATAAACACTCAAACTACCTTTTATGGGAACGATGCTCTAATTTACGATGATTCCGAATGGATTTGGGATTCTAAAAATATCTAATTTCTTTTTATTTTTATAGGAAAATTATTTTGAATAATTCGACTAAATCGAAGAAATAGAGATTCAATGATAATAATTAAAAATTATTTTAACTGCTGAAATTGGCTTTAATTAACAATATACTTTGAATAGACTTTAACAGTACCTTATTTAGATTTGATTAACCAAAATTCGAAACCTATATCGACTTAAAAAATTGAAAAAGAAAAAAAAAAGAGATTTAATACTGTTTTTGATGGAAGCGCTTCATAACCACAAGAATTGAAATCACAGCAACTCCAATTAATGGCACGAAGGCAAAACCGCTTATTGAATCCTCAGGATTTTCTATCGAGGTTGTATAAAATATCCTTAGGGTCGGATCGTGCGTTAATCTCTCTCCCGACCACATGTTATAATTCTGGGTTTCAATGCTAAACAACTTATCAAAGTCGCTGAAGGCGGGATTGTCGTTGATAAAATGGTCCGTTGTAAAAAGAATGTCCAGACAGGGAAGAACGGTCATTAGCCTGGTCTTGTCGCTATTTTCCATCGATTTAACAACGAGCTCGCTGACGGTTGCTCCTTTTGCTTCAAATTGAGAGTCCGTTCCCATTACAGGATAATCGTGCAAGGTGTATTCCATCTTGTCGGGATCCATCATGTCGATCTGAGCGACTTGACTCCCGTCCATTCCAAAGTCAAAGAGATCCGTGGGCACGAACAAATCGTTATCAGTCTGCTCGTCGATTTCAGCAGAAGACATGAAGTACGAGTAGTGCGGTATTGCCAAGCCCAATCCTTGGACCTTGTCGTAATCAGACCCATCAAACTTTGGCAAGTCCACGGTATAGTCCATTTCAGCTTCTTGTTCGCAAATTTTATAGTCAAACCCGTAGCTCCAATCTCCTTGCGTGTGTTGGAACATTTCAAACGGATACATGCTCGAGCGATTGAAATAAAACCCGTAAATCGGATAGTCGGGATAGGTAACGCTCCAGGATATTTCGTTATTTTCCGAGGGCAAGGGCGCGTCAAATTCGATACTTGAAGAAAAATCTCCAATAGCAGGATTTTTATACTCTTGAATGGAAGTGTAATTCTTGGAAGGGTCCGTTTCGTTGACTATATCGTATCTAGTATAGGACTCTGCGACGATTGGCATGAAAGTCCCGCAAAATTCGTCG
>JAEOUI010000185.1 GCA_016839425.1 Promethearchaeota archaeon | reverse complement strand
TATCCAAAGATAGATAGAAAAAAGAATTCCAAAAACAATAAAATTCGTGATTTGAATCCACCCCCTCGGTCCAAGTGATAATGCACTGAGAACCATTGAATATGGATTATAGTTTTCTCTAATTAAGCCCTCAATAAAAATTATGATGATAAATAATAGGGGTGAGATAATCCCTATATATGAAACAACCTTTTTTTTTCCATGTAATTCACAAACAACTGATTAATAATGGTAAATAATTATTCAATATAAATGGCAAGATATTTAAAAAAGATCCTTCAAAAAGATCTTTTCCTGCCCATTAAGACCTGTATATGTTTAAATTACTTATCGCGTTATAAATACTTGATAATCTTTTAAATTTTGAGTAATGATTGAAGAAAAAGATAGTTTACAAATCGCCAAAGAATTAACTAATTCTGGTTTATTTCATTTTTATCGAGGAGAATTTTCTAAAGCCAAGTTTTGTTTCAAAAAAGTGCTCGAAATAACCCCAACTCACGCTGAAGCTTTGTTTCACCTGGGAAATTTGGAATTTGAAACCAAAGAATATTCTGAAGCAATTTTGTGCTACGAAAAGACTCTTAAACTCGATCCTGAATGTGATGATATCTGGTATAACTTGGGAAATGCTTGGTCCAAACTTAAAGAATACGAAAAAGCAATCGCATGCTATCAAAAGGTACTTGAAATAAATCCCTCTCAAGTCATGGCTTATTATTACAAGGGACTCGCTCACGCTCAAAGGGGCGAGTTTAGCAGGGCAATTTCTTGTATTCAAAAATCGTTGAAAATAAATCCTGATTACTACATCGCGTGGTACATAATGGGCGATGCGGTTTTAAGGAAACAAAAATACGACGAAGCAATTGAATGCTATCAAGAGGCCCTCAAATTAAATTCCGATTATTCCATGGCGTGGTTTAATATGGGGAATGCATATTATCAAAAAGAAATGTATGATGAGGCCGTTAAGTGCTACAAAAAGGTAGTAGACCTTAATCCCGAATTTTTCAAAGCTTGGAACAATAAGGGAAACGCTCATGGCATTAATGGTGAACACGATCGTGCGATAAATTGCTATCTTAAAGCGCTTGAGCTCGATCCGAATTCTGCTGATGTTTGGTATAATAAGGGAAATTCTCATATGTGTAAGGGGAATCTTGAAGATGCTATTAAATGTTATCAGAAAGCACTTGATTTGAAGCCCTATTATACCGATGCTTGGAATAATCTGGGTAACTCTTATTACAAGAAAGGATTGCAAGACAAGGCAATTGAGTGTTATAAGAAGGTGCTTGAATTAAATCCTCGATTAGCCCTTGGATGGTATAGAATGGCTTGCATTGAATCTTTAAGAAATAATACTGAGATGTCCCTGTTTTCCCTGAAGAAGGCCATTGAACTCAACGATACCCTCAAGGAAAAAGCTAAGAACGAAAATAATCTTTACAACATAAAACAATTGAAAGAATTTATAGAGCTTACTCAAAATTAAATTCTTAACTCGAAGTAAAATATTTTTATCTTACAAATCCAGAAATTATATCTCAAAAGCAGGAGTTATGATATCATTTCATATGAGAAATCAAAAATTGGGTTCAAATATTCAATGTACCAAATCCTAACTCGTTTTAAAATTGTTATTAATTATTAATGATATCAATGAATATAGAAACAACTTTTTACGAAAAACAAAAGCAATCGTGGCCACTCAGCGGTCGACATATCCTTGCTCAATACAACGAAAATTTCATCATTGTCTATCAAGCTTACGGACAATCAATTGGAAGCTTCGCACTTGAACATGAATATTTTGGAGGCGATTTCAAGTTAGACAGGATGAGCTGGATAAAGACAAACTTTTTATGGATGATGCATCGCTCGAGATGGGGAACTAAACCTTCACAACAAATTGTTTTAGCCGTTCGGTTAAAATTAGATTTTTTTAATTCCGTTTTAAAGCAAGCAGTACCTTCCTCTTTTGATCCTGATTTGTATGAGGATAATAACGCTTGGAGAACTGCCTTATCTAATTCTCAAGTCAGAGTGCAATGGGACCCTGATTACGATCCAAGCGATGTCAAGCTTTTTAGGCGCGCCATCCAGCTTGGATTGAAAGGAGAAATATTAAAGGAATATGCAAAGGATGCCATCATTGAAATCATTGACATGAGCGATTTTATCAATACAGAAAAAAAAAAACTAAAATCTAAAAAGATTTCCGAGCTATTAATCCCTAAAGAAGTAGTGTATATGCCCAATGATGAAGAGATCATAAAAAATCTTAAATTATCGCCTATATAGGATTATTTTATTGTTAAGAGGATTGAAAAT
>JAEOUI010000539.1 GCA_016839425.1 Promethearchaeota archaeon | reverse complement strand
CTCCAACCGCCCCAATAACTAAAAAAGTTGTAGAATCCAATGAATTACTTGACGAGAAGGAAAAAGACATTCTCCTCATAAGAGAGAGTTTAAGAAGATTGGATTTAATTAAATCACAAATTATCAATTCTTTTAACAATAACTTGAGCGTCATAGAGAATATTTTTTACAAATTAAAAAAAACTCCTATTGATTCTCTTTTAGATTCTTTAGACAACGCCATTGGACAAATTGAATATTTTAAAGAGGATTTTGAATTAAAATTAGAATCTCTTTTAGATACTGGATTAGAATCATTAGTGAATTTGGATGAAGAAGAAATTTGAAATATTTATAACAAAATTGCGGTGCTAATAAATGGCAAAAAAAGACAAGGGAGAAGAGCCAGTACTTACAAAAGACTTTACAAAATTAAAAAAAGAATTCGAAAATATTGACGAAAGAACGAATAAACAAATAGAGAATTTATATACATACATAGGAAAGAAAATTGAGGATCTAGAGGGAAAAATTACATCTCTGGAGACTCGTTCGACTTCAAATCAAATGCTCATTAAGGAACAAGGAAAGATCCAAACCGATATTCAGAAAGATATTGAAACCATTAAAAAAGATATCGTTGCCATCAAAAAAGCACAAATGTTAAACCAACAACAAATTGAACAACAAATTAAAACCCAAGAAAGCATCATAATGGACATGATAAAGAAATTTAACGAGAAATTATTAAACGATAAAGCTAAAATTGACGCAGATATTAAAGATCTCAAAAATCAGCAAGATGTACTAAAGATCTCGTTTACAGTAAACGAAAAGCGTCTTTTAGAAAAGATTAAAAGCGAAGTAACAATTGATATCAAAGAAGCAGTAAAAGACAAAGAATACGAGATTTTAATGAAATACTGGATTCAAGATTTGAAAGATATCATTTTTAATTTTGATAGATTAAAAAAGATGCATCCAAAAGAGTTTAATCTTCAACTTACTCAAATTCTCGATACGATTGAAATGTTTCGAGAAAAAATAAAACAATAAAATCTAATATAAATTCTATTAATAAAGCAAATTATAATTCTTTACTCTTTTATATATTATTTCATAATAATTAGAATTATTCGATATGCTTAATTTTTCTAATACTTGAATAAATCAAAATTTTACTAATAATTTAATAATCAAATAAAAAAGTATTGCTTTCATATTATTAATCAAAATTAGTAATGAATTGAAAAAATAATGATTAATTGCTTGATTGTAGGACACGGTGCTCGAGAACATGCCATGGGAGAAGCATTGGTTAGAGGGGGTGCCGAATTATTTACCTTTATGAGCTCTAAGAATGCAGGATTGGAAGATCTCAGCAAGGGGAGAATAAAGGTTCATTCTGAAACAGATTTTGTAGAAATCGTGGATTTCTGCAAGGATAAGAGAATTGATTTTGCTATTATCGGTCCTGAAGCTCCACTATGCGTGGGGATTGTTGACGCGTTAGAAAAAAAGGGAATTCCTTGCGCAAGTCCTCCCATTGAAGCAGCTCATATAGAAGGATCTAAAATATTTATGAGAGAGCTTTTAGAAAAATATCGAATTCCTTCGAATGTTCAATGCAAGAAATTCTCTTCAATGGAAGGTGTGAGTGATTTTATTGAAGAATTAGGCACTAAAAACACTGTTGTCAAACCAGATGGATTAACTGGGGGAAAGGGAGTTATGGTTTTTGGAGACCACCTCTTTTCCAAAAACGAGATCATTGAATATTGCAGCGAATTAGCAAGTAAGAACTCCCCATTTATCTTGGAGGAAAAATTAGACGGTGAAGAATTTACTCTACAAGCATTTGTAGACGGATTAAATGTAATTGGGACACCGCTTGTTCAAGACCATAAAAGGGCCTTCGAGGGAGACAAGGGACCAAATACGGGAGGGATGGGATCCTACTCAATAGAAGATCATTTAATGCCCTTTATTAAACAAAAGGATGTTGATGAAGCACTTAACGACATGAAGAATGTTGTTGCCGCCATAAAGGCCGAAACGGGAACGAAGTACAAAGGGCCTTTATACGGACAATTTATGAAAACGGCTAAAGGCATCAAGCTCATTGAATTTAACGCCAGATTTGGAGATCCAGAAGCCATGAATGTTCTACCACTTCTTAAGACCAATTTTGTTGATATTTGTTGGCAAATGATTGACCAAAAATTAAGTTCAAATATAGAATTTGAAAAGAAAGCGACAGTGTGCAAATACTTGGCACCTGAAGGATATCCTTCATCTCCCGTAAAAGACGCATTAGTAAGCATCAATCAAGAGAAAATAGATAAGATTGGAGCAAAATATTATTACGCCTCGGTTTATCGAAAAGACGGAAAGATATTTACATCATCTTCAAGGGCAATGGGAATATTAGGAATTGCAGAGAATTTAGAAGCTGCCGAAAGAATTGCAGAACAGGGCGTAGGATGCATAGAGGGAAGAATATTTCATAGAAAAGATGTAGGTACAAAAATCTTATTGCAGAAACGAATAGATCACATGAAAAGTATTCTCAATAATTAAACAGATTTTATGTCTGCTTTTAAAAAATTTTATAATTTTAATCTTTATTTTAGGAATTAAATAAAAAGAAAAAAAATACAATTTCTAATATTTCCTTGTCCTTAACATATTGATGTTTATTTAATTTTTTTTCGGACGATCATAATTGATGCAATTCCCGCAACAGCGACAGAAATACCTATTACAATTATAATGATTGTCAGAACAGAAGAATCGTTGGGAAAAAGTTCTTCTCCAGAATTAGGGTCATCATCAGAATCTACCTCAGTCTCGTCGGGGGAAATAACAGAAATATAGTTATATTTTACTTCAACAGAGTATTCTTTATCTTCGTCGATTATAACGAGTGACACATTATAAATTCCCGTTTCGTGATAATCGTGCACGGGATTAGTATCAAATGATAAAGGTGAACCATCTCCAAAATCCCACGAAAGGTTCGATGGTGTATTTCCTTCAGAACCAGTAAATTTAAAAGCCACACATTCACCTACTTTAATCGTGGTTGCATTAGCGGTAAAATCAGCGAATGGATCGAGATCTTCGTTTACTTTTATATAATCATTCCAAATCAAGGTTGAAGTTTCACCTCCCATATCTGAAACGCGTAAAGAAACATCATAAACGCCTGATTCGTTATATTGGTGAGTGGGATTCTTCAAATTAGATGTTGGAGTTTCATCACCAAAATCCCACGTAAAGTCTGCTGGATCGTCTCCTTCAGAACCCAGAAAAGTAAATGACACGCTTTCGCCTGCTTCGATGAGCGTGGAATTAGCTTCGAAATCAGCAGAGGGTTGTAAGTAATAAACACGGTTTATTTGCAAATAATCAATGTAAATATTAAAATAACCATCGGGAGTTTGTCCATTAATAGTAAACATAAAGAAGTCTGAGGGGCCAAACATGTAATCTGTAATTTCTATATTTGACGAGCTAAATGTTTCACCATTAATATAAAAAGTAATTAAAGTGTCTGAACTGATATGAGCACTGAATTTATACATATAAGAAGGTGGAAGAGGATAAAAATTCAACATTAACGAAATAACATAATTACTTGAACCGGGTAAAGGAGGATATGATTGAAAAGTCATGTAATTTCCGTCGTCTAAATGAGTATCTTCTACAGTTCCTGAAACATGAGTGCCCCATGTTAATGAGACCGAATTAAGGTATTGAGGAGGCCCATCTGAAGCTTTTGGATTAAAATTTTCTTGATCATTAACTTGTACTGTAATAGTATTAATTAAATATAAAGAAAAAATCAAAGTAGAAATAAGCACGATTGGAAAGAGAAAATATATCCAATTTTTGATTGTCAATTTCATTTTGTCTTTGGAAAAATTAATTTAATAATTTGTTTTTTTAAAATGCTTAAAAATTTATATATGTTTTAGATCAACAAGATTTGTTGAATTTTGATTAAATGGGATAAAATTATTTTTGTAGCAATTTTTTATAAAATATAACAACAATATTCTATAACTTTTTACGCTTTTATATATTGAAAAATGACATGGCACGAAATGAATCATAGGTTTAATCATTTAATCAATAAATTATTTCATGACGAGAACTGGCAAGGAAGAGGCGAGGCTGCCAGAGAATTAGGATTCTTGAAGGACGGGAGGGCAACCAATCTCATGTGTCGTGCATTACAAAAAGAACAAGACAAGATGGTACG
>JAEOUI010000184.1 GCA_016839425.1 Promethearchaeota archaeon | reverse complement strand
GTAGCACAAAACATTGCATAAACGAAGAAATCGCCATCTTAGACAAGATTTATAATTTTTCAGCGGTATCAATGGGTAACCCCCACGCCATTGTGTTTGTGAAAAAACAACTCACTAATGAGGAGCTCAATCGATACGGCAACATCATTGAATCTCATCAATATTTTCCTAACAAGACAAATGTTGAATTTGTCTCGGTACAATCCAAATCAGAAGCCACTTTACGCGTCTTCGAAAGAGGAGTGGGCATCACTAATTCGTGTGGTACGGGCACATGTGCCGCCGTAGTTGCAGGTACGGTCTTGAATATATTTGAAAAAGATACACCAATAATCGTGCATAACGATGGAGGAGACCTAATCATTACTTATACGGGAAAAACGGTATTCATGGAAGGGCCAGTTGAAAGAGCATTTGTTGGGATTATTGAAAATATTACAATTTAAAGCGAATGAATATGAACTATGAACAGTGGTTAAAAAATAAGGATCTAGAATATCAAGAAGGAGAATTACATATCGCGGGTTTTAATGTAAAAGATTTAGCCAAACAATACGGAACGCCGATCTATATTATCAACGAGCAGATCTTGCGAAAAAGGTATAATGAACTAAAGTCAATGCTAGATAATTCTTATAAGGAAAATGAGATTCACTTTGCTGTAAAAGCAAATTCTAGTTTATCCGTTCTCAGAATATTAAACTCAGAAGGAGCATCCTTTGATTGTTCCTCGGTAGGTGAAATTCACGCTTGTTTTAAAGCGGGTATTGAGCCAGAAAAAATATTTTATACAGGAAACATGTTTACGAATGACGATTTCAAATTCGCAATCGAAAACAATGTACGGGTCAATTTAGACAGTATTAGCCAAATTAAGCGCTTGGCACATTATTATGACGAAATGGGAAAAAAAAAACAGACTTTTTCAGTGCGTTTTAATCCAGAATTTGGAGCGGGACATCACCCTCACACGATTACTGCAGGAAAAAACATTAAATTTGGCATATTAGAAGAACAAATGATTGAGGCATATTCACTCGCTCGAGAATTGGGTTTTGAATCTTTTGGAACTCACATGCATATAGGCTCTGGTATCATTGACGCTCGTGATTACCAAATGGCTACAGAAAAATATTTATCGACAATTGCTAATGTGGCTGAAACGCTTGGAATAGTCTTTGAATTCGTTGACTTTGGAGGAGGATTGGGAATTCCTTACAAACCAGATCAAGACCCGCTTGACTTGAAAGTTTACAAGGAAGTCGTGATTGATCAATTAAGAAAATATATCGCTAGAGGTACGATCGGAGATCCAACATTAAAAATTGAACCGGGACGATATATCATAGGGGAAGCAAGCATTTTATTAGTTCAAATAAACACAATTAAAAATAATGGATACAAATTATTTGCAGGTGTGAATGCAGGCTTTAACACGCTCGTGAGGCCAACAATGTATGGATCCTATCACCACATAGCACCGTGTGTTATGAATAACGGTTCAGAGTCCTTTACTTACGATATTGTAGGCCCTATTTGCGAATCGGGAGACGTATTAGGGAGAGAAAGAGAAATGCAAGAGCTTTTCGAAGGTGATTATTTAGCTGTACTTGATGCAGGCGCATACGGATTTACCATGAGTAGTCCCTATAATTCTAGACCAAGACCTGCCGAAATTCTCGTTAATAAGGAGAATTCCTATCTCGTTCGAAAAGCAGAATCCTTCGACGACCTTTTAGAACATCAAAAAATACCTGAACACTTGAAATGAAATAAACATAAATTTTATGATATCATAATTATATTAGATACGGTCATTGGAAAAGAGATCGAATGAGGACTGGATACCCTTTATTCGCTCTCGATGAAGGAACGGCGTTATGAAATCGCTCGAGCGATTAATGATAGGACTGATCTGCTCTGATCGCTTCCATGACCTTATCTCTTTTTCAAAAATTAGTTAATAAAACGAGTTAAAAACAATATTATAAAAAAGAAGAAATTTATAAACCTAATACTTCTTTCATCGTGTATACTTTCGCTTCCTTGGCATTAGCGATGAATTTTACGGCAGTAATGGCCCCTGAAGCAAAACAATTTCGACTATGAGCTTGATGCTTGAGTTCTATGCGTTCACCATTTCCTGCGTACAACACCAAGTGATCACCAACAATATCACCTGCCCGAATAGCATGCACTCCTATCTCCTTACGAGCACTTACTTCCCTCTTGTTTGGCCCTTTATTCCTGCCGTATTTAGCAACTTGATCAATATCCACGCCAATTGCTTCAGATATTGCCTTTCCAACGGTTAATGCGGTTCCAGAAGGAGAATCTGCTTTTCGATGGTGGTGCGCTTCTACGATCTCTATGTCCCAATCTGCTAAATATTTAGCGAGATGTGCCGCCATTTCAAAGAAGATGTTCACGCCAGTTGCCATATTAGAGGAGATCACTGCAGGGGCGTTTTTTTCTAATACAAGAGAGTTAAATTCATTGAGAAACGTATCAGAAAGAGCAGTTGTCCCGATCACGCATCGTACGCCAGATTGCACGCATTTCAAACAATTTTTTTCGGTGGCTCTAGCAATAGTAAAATCAATTGCTACATCGGGCCTTGTTCTTTCAATTATTTGCTGAAGGTCGTTAATGTCTTCAACCTTGATTTGATTAGAGCTTTTAATACCAGCAATAAGGGCTAGCTCGTCACCAATATTGCTAACATCGCAGGCTGCAACGACGGATATTTCTTTTTCTTCCAATGCCAATTTGCTAATTAGCCGTCCCACCGAGCCCGTAGGCCCAATTATTAATAACTTGGTCATAATTAATCAATTTAGGTAAATAATAATAGAAATAATGAACTTAGATAAGTTTCAGTTTTTCTAATTCTTTTCTGATCTTGTTTTGTGTGTCTTCTAATGGGGGTGAAAGCGGAAGTCTTAATCGCCTGTTAGCAATACCCATTAATTCAGCGGCATATTTCACGGGAGTCGGATTCGGATCAACAAACAAGACATTGAAAAAGTCGTATAATTCGAGCTGTATTTTTCGAGCCCTCTCCCAATTTCCAGCTAACATTGAATTCATAAATTCAACCATTCTTGCTGGAATCAAATTTGATGCTACACTAATGACTCCTTTTCCACCTAACGCAGTGATATGATATGTCAAGGAATCGTCCCCACTGAGCACGATGAAATCGTCGGGAGTTAATTTTATGACCTTGGTGATTTGATCAATATTTCCAGATGCGCATTTTATACCCACGATATTGTCTTTAGTTTTCGCAAGCTTGGCAACAGTTCCAGGGTCCAAATTTCGTACAGTCCGAGAGGGTACATTGTATAAAATGATTGGTATTGATATCGAATCCGCAATAGCAGAAAAGTGTTCGATGAGTGAATGCTGAGCAGGTTTATTGTAATACGGGACGACCGTTAACACGCCATTCGCGCCAGCTTTTTCTGCGTATTGACATAGTGAAACCGCTTCTTTCGTTGAGTTACTTCCAGCTCCAGCCAATACAAACGGTTTCTTCTCGCTTTTTCTTGCCTCGTCAACCGTGATATCGATTGCTTGATGGTGCTCTTCGTGCGATAGTGTTGGGCTTTCCCCAGTCGTACCCATCGTTAAGGGCAAGCATCCATTATTAATTTGGAATCGAATGAACTCCCGATATTTTTCTTCGTCAATCGAAAGGTCTTCCCTAAATGGCGTTATCATCGCCGTGATCACGCCTTTAATTTCGTTTATTCGGTCAAGTCCTGACATTATATATTCAAAAATTATGTTTTAATCATGCTCTGAAAGATTGAGATTAAAAACCACAATCTCA
Source organism: Promethearchaeota archaeon (assembly GCA_016839425.1). Next base: position 4,237 of record JAEOUI010000184.1, on the reverse strand, counting down.
TTATATAGATAATAAAGATAAATGGAATTTAATTTTTATCCTAAAAATTTTTCTTAAAATAAATAATTATGACTTGAAAAAATATTATATTAAAAAAAACTTAATTAACAAACAACACTCACCCGACAAAAAACAGTTCGGTTGTAGAGAAGAAAAGTAACCTTTATCTTCGTGTACTGCTTATCTTACTTAATGCCCGAGAAACCTAACGACATTTTTAGCCCTACAATTCACACCTATTGGGATTCTCCACGAGGGTTAGAGTGTCCTCTCTGTGGATCCAAGCTTCAGCACGCATACAACAACGGAGGTCGGCGAATTGAAACCCTAAAAGGCTCTCTATGGGTGATAACGAACTATTACGCGTGTTTGAATCGAGAATGTGAAATGCATCAAGCTTTTCCCGCAGTCTATCCCTCAACCATGAATAGGAAGCGTTTTTCCCTGGATGTCTGGGCTAAAGTGATTCAGCATCATTTCAAGCACCACATGAACTATTCAATCATAGAAGAGGTAATGTGGGACGATTGGGAGCTTTCAATATCGAAGGGAACGATTAAACACGTGTGCGAATACTTCCAAATGGCAGGAAAACAACACGTGGATGATCTTGTACTCAAGAGCGTGAGATCGAACGGTAGGATCGTGCTTTCTCTGGACGGTGCCCAACCCGTCAAGAACGAGCCTTCTCTTTGGATATTCTCCGATCGACTCACGGGACACGTTTTATCGGCGAAATACTTGGAATCCGCTCCCGCTCCCGTGCTTAAAGTGATCTTAAAGGAGATAGAACGGCAATACGGGGTGCCAATCGCGGCCGTCATTTCCGATAAGCAAAGAAACATCGTTAATGCCGTAAAGTCTTTTAATCCAGAAATCCCACACGCATTTTGCCATTATCACTTTCTCAAGCACGTGGCCGAGCCCATAGCCTCCAAGGACTCTCATCTTAAAACCACTCTCAAGAAGGCGGTTCGCCAATTCTCAATCGTGATGAACAAAAATCAAGCCGATTCTAACGAGCTTTATAGGATATTTCTGCCCGTGAGCGAGGAGCTTAAGTGTGCCATTTCTACCAAGGGAAATCGCTTCGATATCTTTCCGGGAATCGAATGCTACGCAAACTTGGAACACGTGCACGGGGAGCTTGAGCATCTAATCGGAGAAATCCCGAGCCCGAAGGTGGAACGCTCGCTTCGCACGCTCGTTGACTCGCTTTCGGACGTAATGGCAAAAAGCCAATCGCTTTACGAGGAAATTCTCTCCTTGATTCCAGATTTCGAAGAAATAAGGGAAATTTTAGCGAAAAGAAAAAATCGCTCGAGGCACGTGAAGACGCTCGTGGAGAAATGGGCGTACAAGCTCCAAAGTCGCCTAAAAAGAAGGAATTTGGAGTACGATCCTTCTAATTTAAAATGGAAGCTTTTTTCGCACGATTCTTCTAACGAAGAAGCGTGGCAACAATGGATAAGGCTTGTAGAATCGTACAAAAACGGATTATTTGCAGCGTACGACAACGAAGAACTCGAATTCACGAACAACGCTAAGGAACAACTGTTCCATCGCAGCAAGCACCATTTTCGGGCGCTTTTGGGACGCGAAAACGTGTCAAAACTTTTCTACGATCGTGCGAGCCTGTATTCTCAGCTCTTAGATGTGGATTATTCGAAGAAAAGCGTCTCGAGCATCCTGTTAGCGTGCGAAACGCCGTTGACAGAATCACAAAGAAGGAGCTTTACGGCCCAGTACGCAACCATCAAGCGAACCTGGAGGATTCGTGAGGAAGAAACGGGAAACATCGCACGATTTAAGAAAAACTTAATGAATCTAGGGAGAGCCTAATCTATTTTGTCGACTAAGTGGGGTTTGTTAATTAAGAAAAAAAATAGAAAAATAATTTTTAATTTTTATCTTAAATCTAATCTTTAATGAAGTATATAGTTTTGTTTGTATCGTTTATTTTAGTAATTAGGTTAAATCCTTCCATGAGATCAATATATTTAGAGATTGTATTCATATGCATTTTTAGAGAGTTAGCAAGTTCTGTTTTTGAAACGCCATGATCGTTATCTCTGAGATATTGAATGATTTTTTTAGTCCTTTTTTTTCGAATGAAATACATTAATTTGGCATCCTTTGATGAGATATTGGAACTAAAATAAATTTCGCGATTATCAAAATTCTCCTTTTTAAGAAATTCAAATTCGACTAAAGATTTCAAATGCCATGTTACTACATGATTTGAAAAACTTGTTCCTTCTAATATTTTAATGAAATGAGAACCAGGATATTTTAAAACGAAATCGTAAATAACTTTTCTTTTTGAATTTTTTAAAATATCTTTTCGGACAAGTTTTGAACCTTCCACGATCATTTTTTTGTCAACAAGCGATTGTAAATGTTTGAAAATACCAACATCGTTAATATCCACGGACATTAATTTGAATTTTGAATGAACATAAGACAAGATCTCTTTTCCATCAAAAAATCTATTTTTATCCAAATATTCCAATACTACATCTAGAACGACTTGTTCTTGTTCCGAAAGGTCAGATATAACTGAAAAGGTCGCATCGCCCATTTTAGTTACCCTCTCCTCTAATGTATTGATTATTTTTCATTTCTTCAAGATATTCCATCCGTTTTTGTGGTGGAAAAGCAAGCATTTCTTCTATAAATGCGGCCTTATCCTCGTCATCCCATTCAAAATCGTCTATTGCTTCAATGAATTCCTTGGAAAGAGCAGTTATTTTTATCTCACGTCTTTTTAATAAGGTTTCAAGGCCATCATCTCTGTAAAATAAGGAAATTGGACTAATATCTGTTTGAATATTTGTCAATTTCATTTGATTATCACAAACCCAACAATTTTCGTTTTTGTTCGCCAATATCAAGGCACAATCATAGCAATATTTCGCCATACATTTTGGACAAACATAAATAATCCCTTGGATGGGGCCTCTGTGAACCTGACAATTCAACTGGTTTTGACTAATCCCAAATTCTGTTTCTGATTCCTCAAACTTGGAATTTAAGTCCTTAGATTGTTTGATATCAATGAATTTATTTATTTTCTTATTTTTTTTCAAGGAACTACCCTTGAGATTTTTTGATTTAGGATCTAAAGGAATTGTATAAAGCGGTTTTTTCAATCTTGTTTTAACTAAAGATCTATTTGCTACTTTTTTTTTTCGCTTAGAGAAAAAAACATAACCAGTCGGAACTGAAACACCAACGATGCTCAAAATTATAATGATAATTATGATAATTATGATAAAACTAGTTTCTTCTGGAGGAAGAGAACCAATAGTAAAATATACTATATTTGAAGCGAAATATGCCCCAGCACTATTATTACCAAATACTTGTATAGAATGTACTCCTTTAGTGGGCATAACAATAGTGGTGTTGCCAGAGATGGACACATTCTTAGTACCATCTAGTGAATATCCCATCCACTCAAATTCTATATTATTTTGAAAGCTGAGAAGCAATCCTTCGTTCAAATTATCATTAATATTATAATTTGAATTCCAAGAAAAACCGAAAGCATCCCAATATCCATAGAAAGCATCGGAATTACCCGAAGTGAAAATATTAATATTATCGACATTTGATGTCGTATTCATTAAAAATTCGCCGAATTCAAGATTATTAATGTATACCTTCCAAGTATATGGATTTGATAATCCCTCGTATAATGTACCCGAAGAGCATCGAAATCTAATCGAAACATGGTAAAATCGATTTGCTTCGTGAGAATTAAAACCAGTTGGGTTCCAAGAACCATCCCAATAAGTCCATTGTCCATCGTTTCTCATCTGCAAGCCAAAAACTTCAGTATTTCCACTTTTAAACATTATATTAAGATTAGGCGTACCAGATTGATAGTTAGCATAAGCCATATAAAATTCAACCGAACCACTTTCTTGCGAACCGAAATCGCACGATAAACTGGCATTATGAAGATTAGTTAATTGATTAAGGGTTACCACTTGATAGTTCGTTCCAATCCCGTTATATCGCAAGTAAAACGAAGACGGAAAAACTCCAACTGCGTAGGATTCGAAATTCTCTTCAAAAATCACTTCTTCGTTCTCTCCTTGCGTGCAAACAACATTATCTACATAACCTGTTACATCCGTGTGTCCACTTAAAAAGCTAATATGAGTTATCTCAGATGTGTCATTTACCAAGGTTGTGTTGAGCACGAGAAAGGAATTTAAATAACATCTTG
>JAEOUI010000183.1 GCA_016839425.1 Promethearchaeota archaeon | reverse complement strand
CGTGAGCTTTAAAAACAAGTTTATCAAGCGATATCGATTGGAAATTCTTAAGAAGCAGATGTCTAATCTAAAATTTGAAGAATTAGACAAGGAAATCGATTTAATGCATCAGAACATTCCAACCAAGATAGCTGTCGTGGGATTTGCAGGAGTTGGAAAAACTACCATAAAATCTCTCATTAAGATGGACGCCTTGCCGCTCCAACACATACCAACGATTTCGGGCGATGTTGCCACGATACAAGTGGGGAAATTAAAATTCCGATTGTTTGACTTTGCAGGTCAAGACGAATTTAAATACTTGTGGAAGGGATTCTTACGAGGGAGTCAAGCGGTCTTGGTAGTGACTGATTCAACGCAGAACAATCTTGATAAAAGCATATTTTTCTTGGAGCTCATCCAGAGTGAGGTGCCTAGTGCTCGTTCGGCAATTATTGCAAACAAGCAGGATTTAAGAGGTGCTTTATCGGTTGAACAAGTTGAAAATTTCTTCAAGCTCAAAACTTATCCTATGGTTGCTAATCGAAGGGAAAATAGGAACAAGATGATTCGGATTATTGCAGATGTAATGGACATCAATCCTGAATCTTCTCCACTTGTCAAGGAACTTTTTGCTAAAGTTGAACCGATTAATATATTTGAAAAGGCCACAAAGGACGCAAAACCTGCTGATGTGATACCTCAATCAGCGGCTAGCGTTGCTGTCGAAACCAAGAAAGATACGCCTGAAACCGATGTTGCTACTCTAGAAAAATCGACAATGGAAAAAATTGAATCCCTTGACGCTCAAGAACAAGCAAAGCCAAAAATGACTTATTTGGATCCCATCCAAAGACGAAAATTAGTACAATCACAAGCTATAAAACATCAAAACCTAACGGATTCAAGCGTCGTTTCAGACATGTTTTCCGAAGTAACTCGAGAAATAATGGAGGCGGGGAAAGAAGCAATCAAGACGCATGTGAGTAATAACGCATCGAATCTCGTAAATGCTCTAAATTGTGCTTTTCTAACGAAATGTAACCCCGAAAACTATCCTAATTTTAGCTCACTCCTTAAAACATTTAAGTTAGATGTGCTTAAAACATCAGATCTTAACGAGGTGCGCGCTTTATACATTAAGTGCTTGGAAAGAATAGCCGATTGGGAAGCTTAATATTTAATTATGAGTTAGTAAATATTTTTCTGCTAAATCTTCTAATCGCTCTCTCGCTAAATATTGGAGGTCTCTGGTGCCATGAAGTGTAATCTTGACTTCTTTTCCCTCAACGATTATAGTCAAGTTAATGTAATTTATTTTTTTTTTTACATCTTCGAGAAATTTAATGGTGTTTTCTAACGAACCGTTTGTGTTTTGGAATCTAACGACCATCTTCCTGCCTGCCACGAGTATCTCTCCCCTTTCTCTCTAAATAAAAAGAATTTATAAAATCAGGTCCATACTGACGTTACGATAATCATCTGCAAGCTTTCGATTTTCCACATTTCCACACATCGAGCATTGCAATTTATTAAAGCCGATCTTATCCAAAGTGGTCCCACATATTGTACAGTCTGCGTGAATAATCCCCAAGTTTTTTCCAACGGTACTGAGCTTGAACTCGTTCGACTCCTTTCCGATGACTTTTGCGCGAACGATATCCGTTCCTTGAAAAGCATCTTGAATCTTCTCTACATACTTGTTTGAAATTTCGCTCACATGAATGTTGCCCATATAAGAACTATTGAAATGGAGCTTGTTGTTAATGGCATAGAAATCCACACCAACGGAATACGCTCTTACGAATAAAATTGTTCCGATGATATTATCCCCAATTTTCACGGTTTTTCGCTCGTCATCGTTTGGATGGAGAATGGTAATTTCACGCTTCTTGCTATCAATTTTTGTAGTGCCTGCTTTTGAAGAGAAAATTTCTCCGTCTTTGACATAAGTAGAACTTTTATTTGGTAAGAATTCCTCAACGACGCCTAAATATTGCCCCGTCATAACGAATTCCTTATCTTTTACGCTTTTTTTACTCATTTTTTTCACAAGTTTTAAATAATTATATGAATAATCTCGTTTTTCTCATGTAACTAAATAAACAAAATTAAATAAGTTAAATAAATTTATTCATTATGGAATTACCAGCTTTAGGTGTTGTCAACGCTCAAAAAGAAGGATTTGGTTTCGCTCGTGCAGAACACGCAGGTTTTTAAGAATCCAAAAATTGAATTAGAACAATATTGTATCGACGCTGGAAGCGTGGTAGATTTCGCTTATTTTGCAGGTATTGAACACGACGATATTCAAAATAATCTCGTTTTCGATCTTGGTGCTGGTACGGGTAGAATATCCATTGCAGCAGCGAGTTTAGGTGCTCGTTCCATTATAGCAATAGATCTTGATTGGGAAGCATTGGCTACCCTTAAAAAAAACTTGCAAGTTACAAACTTAATGGGTATAATTTCGCCTATATGTGCTGACATAATTACTTTCCCTGTTCGAGAAATAGAATGTTTAAAAACAAAAAGTATTACTACTTTAATGAATCCTCCTTTTGGCGTTCAAAAGAAGAATGCTGATCGTGCGTTCTTAAAGATAGCATTTTCTATTTCGAATGTAGTGTATTCAATACACTTGACTGGAGAGAAATCACATAAATTTATTTCAAATTACGCTAATAGGCTAGGTTGGACAATAGATTATTTTGTCCCATTTAATATGTTATTAGAACGAGCTTATTTTTTTCACGAAGAAAGAGTGAAAAAAATTGATACAACGATTTATCGTTTTGTTAAAAAAAAGAAAAAGTAAAAGGATACTGTTATTATTAAATTTTATATAGTTAACCTATTGAAAATCTTTCCAAGAATCTAATGAGGTTGGATACTTGGCATTGTTTCCTAAAACCTCTTCAATCCGAAGTAATTGATTAAACTTACTCGTTCTATCCGATCTTGCCGTTGCACCAGTTTTGATTTGACCCGTACACAATCCAACAGCCAAGTCTGCGATGAATGAATCCTCTGTTTCGCCCGAGCGATGAGATACCATGACGTTAAAACCGTTTTCAAACGACATCTTACACGCTTTTATGGCTTCTGTTAAGGAACCTATTTGGTTTACTTTTAGGAGTAAAGCACTACCCGCCTTGGCCTTGATTGCTTCATCAAGAATTTTGATATTCGTGACTGTAAGGTCATCATCTACTATTTGGATGTTTCTATCGACTTTAGCCGTGAGGTTTGTAAAACCACGAAAATCTTTTTCATCGAATGGATCTTCAATGGATTTAATTGGATAGTCTCGAATTAAGTCCAAATAATATTGTAATAATTCACTTTCAGATAGTTTCTTTCCATCGATATCGTATTTTCCGTCATCATAGAATTCACTCGCAGCAGCGTCCATTCCAAGCACGAAATCGGTACCTGGGAGAAATCCCGCGTTTTCTATGGCCTCGATGATTATATCGATCGCATCTCTCGTTTCTGAAAAATTAGGGGCAAAGCCGCCCTCGTCTCCAACATTTACAGCAGATGGTCCGTACTTTTTCGCAAGCAATTTTTTGAGGATTTGATAAGTTTCAGCCACGTTCTGAATTGCCTCGGAGAAAGATTGTGCTCCAATTGGTAAAATCATGAATTCTTGAATCGACAAATTATTACCTGCGTGTTCACCCCCATTTAATATGTTGCAGCAAGGGAGCGGTAGTAAGTAGTCTTCTCTTGATTTTCCAAATGCTACTTCGTGTAAATGTTGAAATAAGGGTTTTTCAGCAAGCGTAGACGCAAGCTTGGCAACAGCTAGGGAAACGGATAATATGGCGTTCGCTCCTAACTTGCTCTTGTTTTCTGTTCCATCAATTGCTAGCATTTCTCCGTCAATTTTTATTTGTTCTCGAGGATCAAACCCTACTAATTTCTTAGCAATAATATCCTTCACATTTGATACGGCTTTGGTGACGTGTTTTCCAAGAAATGCCTTTCCACCGTCTCTCAATTCAAGTGCTTCTGAAACACCTGTAGATGCTCCTGAGGGGACTGCTGCTCGAGAAAAAACCTTTCCCGCGTATACATCAGTTTCAACGGTAGGATTACCTCTCGAGTCCAAGATCCACCTTGATTTAATGTCAGTAATCTTAAATTCAGTCATTTTTCTATCGCTATTATTCTACCTTGATAAAAATATAATTCAATATAAGAACCTTTAATTCTTAATTATTTCTTATATTTTTTACAAAACACTACAAATAATTATAATCCAATTAAGTATGGGTGATCTCTTTGATTAAATCCATATTTTTTAAATATTAAAAATTCGAGGATTTTCATTTTTCACCAATGACGATCAAAGGGTTCATGATTAGCTCAATTTCAGAATAATCTGAAAGCTTTTCTCTAATTTCTGGTGTGAGTAAACGCCGAGCAATAGGATTTTCTGAGCATGTAAATTTAACATTTTGAAAATGAGATGAAAATATTTGTTTATAGTCGTCCAAGCGAAGTTTATTTAAAAAAACATTAGATTTAAAATTCTCATCAAGCAAATGATTCCAGGGTCTTGATGGATTGATTTCGTGTCCACCGCGCATTTTTGAAAACAAGTCGATTGAGACATAAAAATTTCCTCCTTTTTTTAGAACTCGCTTGAGTTCTCTGACGCATTTATCCACGTCTTTAAAATGTTCAAAGCTAAGAATTGAAAGTATGAAATCAAAGCTATTATCGCGAAATTTTAGGTCCTCAGCGTTCATTTGAAAAATTCTAAAATTTCCTACTTTTTTATTTTTTGCTATTCGTTCAAGTTCCTTGTAATAACTTCTATCTAAAAATAGTGTTCTAAAAAGCGTTTTGAAAAACCTATTTAGACCATTCTTCATTATAATCGAAAAATAGGTTCTTATATCATGTTTGAGTAAGATAACATCTAAATCGATTCCCACGACATCGTTATCCTTGCTAAATAAATATGTGTATTGATATCTTTGACCACAACCAATATCAAGTATTTTTTTATCAGTTGTATCAAAATTAAATTCATCATGCATTTTTTTTTTGATATTTTGGTATTTATGAAAGGCAGAGTTAGCATGATATTGAGATAATTTAAACCGACTTCTAAACAATTTTAAATAATCGAGAAAACTTGAGCTAGTATAGGTTTTCATGGTAGCAAGATAAAGTATTTAGAAAAGATAATCAGCAAATTAATTTATAGGTGATCTTTTTCTTGATTTGAATTTACATTCACTGTTTTTTGAAGTAGACATTCAATTCCTTGATAATAGGAGGATTTTATAGTTACGAAAAAATTAAAAATGTTTTAATGACACCTAGTGTTTTAATATGTAGATTTTAAATCATGAGAGAAAGAAAGCAATGAGTGCGAATGTAGAACATCGTCCCTGGGTTGAAAAATACCGTCCGCGTTATTTAGCTGATATTGTAAATCAAAAAGGAATAGTCAAGCGATTAAAACAATTCGTTAAGGATGCATCAATGCCACATCTCATTTTTGCAGGTCCCGCTGGAACGGGTAAGACAACCGCCGCACTCGCTATGGTCAGAGAGCTTTATGGCAAGAAAATGGCCCCAAACAGCACGTATTTGGAACTAAATGCTAGCGACGCTCGTGGAATAGATGTGATCCGGACATACATAAAAGACTTCGCAAAAACTCGGCCTCCAGCGGAAATTCCGTTTAAAATCTTGATTTTAGACGAGGCGGATAATATGACTGCTCCAGCACAACAGGCTTTAAGGAGAACTATGGAAAAATATACGACAAATT
>JAEOUI010000182.1 GCA_016839425.1 Promethearchaeota archaeon | reverse complement strand
TGGGTGTGAAATGTCGATACTCCCGGATTCAATTGGGAATTTAACAGCCTTGAAAAAATTAAATTTAGTAGAAATTGGATTAAAATCATTTCCAGAATCGATAATAAGATTAAAAGCATTGGAAGAATTAAATTTAGGATTTAACTTGCTTAAGAGCGTTCCAGATTTAATAGGAGACCTCAGATCGCTTAAAACTTTAAATTTAAAAAGGAACGATATAAAAAAACTTCCATTGTCAATAGGCAACCTCGTATCGCTCGAAGAACTTGAATTGGATATAAACCAATTAAAAGATCTTCCAGAATCGATATCAAACTTAAGCAATATCAAAAATCTCAATTTAGAAAATAACGAGCTCTTAATGTTTCCAGATTCTTTAATTAGCCTAAAAAAAATTCAAAAATTAAATTTAGGAGGAAATAAATCAATTAAATACCTTCCAGAATCAATAGGAAATCTCACATCACTTGAAATACTAAATTTAGGCTCAATTAATACAGCAACCATTCCAGAATCAATAGGAATGCTTATTTCTTTAAAAAGATTGTTTTTATTGTATAATCATTTAATATCTATTCCAGAATCTATTGGAAACCTTAAATCGCTCAAAGAATTAAATTTATGGAAAAACGAGTTGAAGACCCTCCCGGAATCGATAGGCAACCTCACATCACTTGGAAAGCTGGATTTAGGAGGAAATCAGCTAACGAGCCTCCCGGAATCGATAGGCAACCTCACATCACTTAAAATGCTGAATTTAGGAGGAAATCAGCTAACGAGCCTCCCGGAATCGATAGGCAACCTCACATCACTTGGAAAGCTGGATTTAGTTGGAAATCAGCTAACGAGCCTCCCAGAATCGATAGGCAACCTCACATCACTTGGAAAGCTGGATTTAGTTGGAAATCAGCTAACGAACCTTCCAGAATCGATTGGAAACCTTAAATCGCTCAAAGAATTATATTTATATAAAAACGAGTTGAAGACTCTTCCGGAATCGATAGGCAACCTCACATCTTTAAAAGTTTTAAATGCAGAAAATAATAATCTAAAAGCAATTCCGGAATCAATAAATGCCTTGAGAAGAAAAGGGACTATAATATTACTTTAATCTCATAATATAAAATATTTAAACATCGAATTTACTGCAATTTTAATAGACGATTTATGGGTTTTGATATAACCACTCATAAATCACTCTATAGGCAGATTTTTCAGAGATTTTAAGTTTAATGCAATTCTAAAAATAAACAATAATTATGACTAATTTGAAAATAGGGGAATATAATAATGAAAAATAGTTCTACTCCAAGACCATATGAAGAATGGAGAAAGGAAAAATTTGATCGAGAAGAAGATGCAGCGTATAATTTTGGTTTTCACATAATCGCTTTTTGTAGAGAGGCCGCAATTGAAAAATTATCAAGCGACTTAAGTGAAGATCAAAGGAAAAATGCAATAAGTGCAATTGATTTATGTTTACATAATGTAATGGACTTGTTTGAAGGATTCTTTTCTTTAGAATGTGGAAACGAACATAGTTTGTATTACATTATTCAAGTTGCAATAATGAATAAAAAAAACGAAACGATAGAAAAAGTCGATATTTCTCCAAATAAATTAGATTTGCCTGTTGGTTATTGGAAATGGGCTCACGATAAGGAGTTTAGATAAATTTGTCTTAAGCCTTTTTAATAAAAAAGTTATAGCTCAGGTTAAAGTATCAATTTTCGAAAGTCAAACAGAATGCAAATAAATGTTGTTCATAAGAAATTATAGTGATATTTTTTTAATTTAATGACACGATGATGATTTTTGGAACAATTGATACAATTTTTTTTTGTTCTCATAGAGAATTGTAATATCTTTTAATGCAATTAGATCATTTTATATTCTTGATTAAATGAATCTAAAAATAAGAAAAGATAATCCAATAGGAGTTCTTTTATTTAAATCTGTTCTACATATCTTTCTGATCTTTTAATCTATATGATAAGTATAAAATATAAAATAAAAAAAAGTAAGGATTATTTTACAACCACTCGTACCCTACCAAGATTTTGGACTCGAGTAACCATTATGTTGTAATCGCCTTGTCTTTGGGAGGTAACTCGTAAGGCTGGGAAAAAGGTGCCGGATTTAGAAAATGCGTGAGTAGTTTTTACTGTCATTTTATTCGTTGATATGGAATTGTCGTCGAAAATTTTATTATCAGGGTATTCTCCTGAACCATCGAAGTCCCATTCTATTTTTATAATCGTTCCTGCTCCGGATGGAACCACAATATCTGCAGAGAATTCAACCGTTTTACCAACTGATACTTTAGTACTTTCGCTACCATTTGTCTTCATTATTATAACTGGTTGGACTCCCTTGCGTTCTTCAGCAGTGGGTGGGACCTGTATTTGACCATCAATAACCTTATAATTAGTACTCGGAGGCGGTGCAATGCCTTTTTCAACCCAAGCACTTACATCGCGTAAGGCTTGTTCCACGACGCCTGTATAGGGGACAACACGAGTTTCAACTACGGGACGAGGATCAAGTGGTACGGATGTTTTTGTCGTGTGCATTCCATTTTCAACATACCAGAGCCTGAATTGATCGTCAAGACGATCTCCCAGATTCTTCTTTACGAGCGTTCGATACCAGTCTGCGTGCCAAGGATAAGCGGCTTCGTCCATGAGACAGTGAACCACTATCATTTTCGCTGCGAACCGGCCACTCATGACAGATCCTGCTGCCCACCTCATTTGACGCAATCCAACTTGAACGGGTCTTTGTGGATAGATTGGCTTACCAGCAGCTCGAAATTGATCCCAGATATAATAATCTGGCGATGGGACTTGGTGGCGATGATATGTTTGGACTGCAAGGTATGTTGAGTTATCGATCGTTAATTCATCGCCTGCCTTGATTTTAGTCAATGCCCGGAAATGTTTTTCGCTAAATCCAACAAACACCAAGTCGTTGAACGCTCCAGCAATGGAAAGAGAATGACCCGCAGCGTCACCACTAGTTAAATTCATAAAAGCACCTTGAATGTCTCCTTCCTCAGGCATGCTCTCGATTTGAAGCAAGGCGGGCATTTCAGCCTCGCTATCTGCTAATTTCGCGGGCATAGTAATGTACATTCCCATTTCCTCAGCTTCACTGGTCATTATAACCCTTTTGATTTTTGTTTTATGATGGACTCGAGCCTCTAATAGCGATTCCGTAGGATTTGCCCCAAGGTAACCTGGCACCTTCCAGAAGTCTTCAAGATACTCAGGATCCATATTCAGGATGTGTTCAATAAACATTGAAAAAACACCCGTATAACCAACGGCAATCTGTTCATAGTGGAACCAAGCTAAAGGTGGAAATCCCATACGAGTAACTTCGGCAAGCGCTTCACGCTCCTCGTTATTTAGCTTAGCATACATATCGCCGCTTCCACCAGGATCTAGCGCGTCAACTATTTTAGGGAACTTCTCTTCCAGTATTCGTATGGCGTGAGCCTGTACGGTAAAATTATTAGGGATGCTCAAGGGAGATGGCATGACAAATGGTACACAACCATCCCATACATCAAAGCAATTTTCGACGCAACTAATCGTTTTATATGCTCCACCACTCCCTCCATAGCAATAACCATAAGGACGATGTGGCCCGTACATTTCAGCGGCAACCACTCGTGAAAATCTAGCTGCTGCTGCGCTGGCTCGATACCCAGTAATGGTTGGGTCCTTGGCAGGAAACATTGTTTTTAAACCTTGATTTGATTCAACGAGATAACCACCACTCGATATGGCAAAGAGAGCCGTATTTGCCATCATAAACCCAGCCATGGCAGGCTTGTTCGCAGCATTTTCTAAACCTGAAACAGCCATTAGAGGTTGAAAAAATCGACCCTCGTAAAGCTCCGCTGGTGGGAAGTAGAAAGAAAAACGACATTCAGTATCTTCAAATCCACCATGCACATAGCGATGGCGTACAGGCTCATCCCGCCACTCATCAATATCAATATATGGTTGATTATACAATGGATCTCTTGATCCATTTGGCCATATTAATTTACTCTGTTTACTCATTTAAATTGACCTTTTTTAAATATTTGATTATCTCTTTTTCCAACTTGAAAATGATTGATTATAAAAATCAACCGAAGTATAATTAAGCTCAAGGCAGCTTGCCATAAAGCTTATAAGAAAAGGTTCATAAAAGTTTAATAATTTTGAGCTTGTTATTACAAGCTATTATGAATTAAGATCTTTATTAAATGAAGAAATTAAAAAAAATCGTTCTAAAAGTACCTTCAGATCCAAATATTAAATTCTTTAGTTTATTGGAAAAATTTGAATTGTTACAGGTACATCGATGCGATGACGGACATATCTCGGTTACGCAAAAGGTAAAATTCAAGGATAATAAAATGCATCCGAAAATGTTAGAAGGGAAAAAAGGGTATGGGATGTCGTATGTTGAAGTTATTGAAGAAGACACGAGAAAAAACGAATATATCTTCTTTTCTAAACATAAATGGTTTGAAGAGGCGAAAGATTTTTTTAAAAAATTAGATGTGATTATTGATCCACCGATAATTCTCGATCAAGATCGCTTTTTAGTGAGTATTATAATAGAGAGTAAATATATTGACGAATTCATTGAAACCTTAGAAGAATTTTATCAGGGAAATCTTGAGATTCTTAGTATATCTCAATTACATCTGAATAATAAAAATATTTTTTTAAGTTTAACGGACCGTCAAAAGGAAATTGTTTATTACGCGGTTCAACACGGATATTTTGAATTACCTCGTAAAATAGATTCGAAAACAATCGCTAAGAAATTCAAGATTTCTCAGAGCGCAATAAACGAACACCTGCGAAAAATAGATAGAACTATTTATCATTCTTTTTTTAATTGAAATTTTTTTATAATCTCATTTGACCATTAAAGCTCTTACAAGAATAAAATTAAGATGAAAAAAAAATAATGAAATTTATTTTAAAATATCATTAAGTATGTCAATTGTATTTTCAGATACTTTTTTCGAAATTCCTTTTTTTATTGCCTTTTGAAACATTTTATAGGAACCTTGAACAGAGAGCTCCAATTCTAAAAATGTAGCAATACCCGTATCCGTATTTTCAAAGCTTATCGTGTAAAATGCCTCGCCAACGAAAGGCGTTAGCTGGAATTTAAGAGAACTACCGCTTCTTGGTTTAATTTCAACATTAGAAATTTCATTTCCTTGAACCACGGTTTTTTTTTGCGTAACTGCGGCGGCGAAATCATCTATAAATTTTTGGAAATCAGAAGGTTTCTTGTTTATTTCAGTTATTAATTCAGGACCTTTTGTTTTACCCTTGGATTTGCCCTTTTCTTTAGTTTTTCCTTCTTTAGAAGTAACCACTACTCTCACGCGACCGATGTTCTGAACTTTCGCATAGGGCGTTTGAGGATTCCCTTGCCTGTTCGAAGTTGCTCGCAGAGATGGGAAGTATGTTCCAGGCTTGGCGAAGCTATAAGTTGTTTTTACCTCCACATGAGTACTTTTAGTGTCTTTGAGCTTTTCACGCAAGGGAAAATCACCAGCACCCTCAAAATCCCATTCTACATTAACTATTGATCCCGTGTTGGGAGGAACTTCAATAATTGCTGAAAACTCAATTTTATCTCCAACATTGACATCTGCGCGTACACCTCCATTTACAGATATATCAATAACAGGTTGGATGCCCTTGCGTTCCACAGCTGATGGTGGCACCTCTACCTGACCGTCAACTATTTTATAGACGGTATTTAGAGGAGGAGCAATGCCCTTTTCGGCCCAGGCGCTTACATCGCGTAAGGCTTGTTGTAATATTCCACCATAGTTTATAATTCTCGTCGTTATCATTGGTGGGGTGTCGAAAGGTGTTATGGTTGGCGGTGTATGCATTGCGTTATCAAAATACCAGAGCCGATAATAATCGTCAATTTGATCTCCCAAGTGCTCTTTTACCTTCGAGCGATACCAGTCAGGCTGCCAAGGATAAGCGGCCTCATCCATTAACATATTTACCGCTATCATCTTGCCCTCAAACTTTCCAGATTGGACAGAACCTGAACCCATTTCAGCATGACGAGGTCCTAGGATTTCGGGGCGCTGTGGATATATTGGTTTACCATTAGCGTCTCGGAATTGATCCCATACCTTATATTCAGGTCCTGGAACTTGGTGACGATGATAGGTTTGAGCTGCGAGATAATTAGAATTATCGAGCAATACCTTGTCACCTACTTGGATATCCGCTAGATGGGGATAATTTTCTTCACCATAAGCAAGCATTACCGTGTTATCGAACGCTGCAATAGCGTAAGCCACATGCCCTTCTGCCTTGCCGCTTTTTAAGAATATTGAAGCACCCTGTATATCACCATCAGGCACGCTTTCCAATACAAGTCCCGCGGGAATAGTAATATTGCCAGCTTGACCAGCTGATATCGATAATGATTGGCCCATTTTCCTAATGTCCTCAGGCATGATTAACTTAGATATAGTTGTCTCGTGTTTTAATCGGGCTTTTAAGAGCGACTCCGGGGGATTCGCACCAAGATAACCTGATATCTTCCAGAAGTCTTCAAAATAAGTAGGGTCCCATTTGATTACTATATCAAGGAGGGTTGTCAATACACCTGTATAACCGAAGGCGATTCTCTGATAATTGAACCACGCTCTTGGCGGAAATCCCATCTTAGTCACTTCAGTCAGTGCTTCTCTTTCTTCTTCGTTCAAGCCAGCGTAAATATCACCGTTGCCACCAGGCTCAACTGCGTCAATAATGAGATCTATTTTATCTTTCAGAATGCGCATCGCATGTGCTTGCACCGAGAACACATTGATCATGGCCATTGGTGACGCGTGAATAAATGGAACCACGCCATCCCATACACCGTTAGTGCTCTCGATACAGCTGATGGTCTTATAACCGCCACCACTCCCTCCCCATGCATAACCATAAGGACGGTGGGGACCATACATTTCAGAGGCCAACACGCGCGAGTAATTCGCTACAGCTGCACTCGTTCGATACCCGGTGATTGTTGGATCATTTCCAGGAAACATGTCTTTCCTTCCCAAATTAGATTCCACAAAATATGCACCACTTTCAAACACAAATCCTAGCGCATAGCTGGGATCAGGATTTTCTGGCGCTTCTGCAACTTTCTCGTTTCCTGATATTGCCATGATATACTGAAAAAAACGACCATCGTATTGCTCCTTTGGTGGAAAATAGATTGAAAAAAGGGCGTCGGTACCTTCAAAACCGCCATGAATGTAACGATGGCGTAATGGTTCATCCCGCCATTCGTCAATATCTATATATGGTTTTGTAAAAAGTGGATCGCTTGATCCGTTCATTTCGCTTGTTTGCATTATAATACTCCTTATTTTTTAAGACAATTAATGTTTAATTTTATTATCGACTAATTTCCTTCAAAATTAATCAGCATGATAAAATGTTCATTAGTAATGATTTTAAAAAGATTTAATAATGTTGAGGTTGAATTTTCAACTAGCTAAAAAACATCATATTTTTTTTTGAAAATGAAGAAATTAAAAAAAATCGTTCTAAAAGTACCAATAAAAGTACAATTAGATCCCAGATATGAATTTTTTAATCTATTTGAAAAGTTCGAACTAGTAAAAATTCATCGTCTCGATGATGATCAAATCTATGTTACTCAAAAAGTAAAGTTCAAGGACAATAAAATGCATCCAAAAATGCTGGAAAGGAAAAAATATGGCATGTCCTTCATTGAAGTTATTGAAGAAAACAAGGGGAAAAACGAGTTTATTTTCTTTTCCAAACACGATTTATTTAGCGATGTAAAAAATTTCCTCGATAGATTGGATTTAATTATTGATCCTCCTATTATTCTCGATCGCGGTTATCTTTTAGTAAACATCATCTCGGATAGTCAAAATATTAATAGTCTCTGCGAAACCTTAGAAAAGTTTTATAAAAATGATTTTGAAATCTTAAGCATAACTCGCATGCATCCAAACCATGAAAATCTTTTCCTAGAATTAACTGATCGTCAGAAAGAAATAGTATATTACGCCATCCAACATGGTTTTTTTGAAATACCTCGAAAAATCGATTCGGAAAAAATTGCTCAACATTTCAAGATATCTCAGAGCGCTTTATATCATCACTTGCGAAAAATAGAAAAAACGGTTTATTACTCAATATTTATATGATAAAGAAAAAAACCTTGCGAATTCAATGAATTCGCTTCGGACCATTTATTAATTTTTTCCCTGCAAAAACGCGTCAAAATCTGCAATCAATTTATCTATCTCTAACTTTCTTGCGTCTAATTTTTGC
>JAEOUI010000538.1 GCA_016839425.1 Promethearchaeota archaeon | reverse complement strand
TTCTTTTTAAAATTCTCATTCCTATTAGTATAATCTTTAGATCTAATTATTTATAGCAGCATATGATAATTCTAAATAATATTACTGCTAATTCAGAAAACGAAAAAAAAGAGTTACAAGATTGAAAGAAATCCCAAAATTACATCTTTGGCAAATGGGAATTATCATTCAATTGTAAGAAATTTAAAAAATTTTTATTTATGCGTCTTTCCGAGGAAATTATCGTCTTTCTATAAAAATAAAGTAAAAAATAAAGAAAAACAAGAAAAATTAGGAAAGAATTTATTTTGCGTTCATTTTGATGTCTTTTATACGAGTTCTAAGGGTGACCTCGGTTATCTTGGCAACATCGCTTATTTCAGCTTGGGTCTTCCTCTCTGGCGTAGATTTAGCAGCCATGTAAAGAACAGAAGCAGCAAATCCTTTTGGATCTTTTCCTGTTCTAGCAAGTCCGTGCTTACTTGACTGTACCAAGAGCTTTAATGCCTGTTTTTGGGTACTCATTGGAAGGCTTAGTTCATTACCAAACTTGAAGATGAGCTGTTCAGCCGTGATTGGCTTGTAATTCAAATTCAATTCAGGTAAAACTTCACGTACTAATAACCCTAATGAACGAATAACTGTTCTTCTTGGACTCATCGAAGCCTCGCTGACTTCTTCCAAGAGTTTTGGAAATTCATGAACTCTAATAGCAGCATATAAGGATGCAGCAATAAACCCATCAATGGATCGACCCATTGTAAGTTTTTTCTTAGCAGCTAGCGTGTAAATTCTCCAAGATGTTTCATGAATATAGTTTGGAATATTCATCTTGGAAACTAACTGTTTTAACTTTGGCTTGGCTTCCCAGAAATTTCGTTCAATGCTGGAAACCAATGAGTTCTGAATCTTTGATAATCTTGAAAACAATGTTTTCTTTTCGGAATTGAAGGTTCTTCCTTTAGAGTCTTTTCTCTCATTTGGAAGCATGGTACGGGAGCCGAACTCTCTCCATCGTACCTCGGTTTGTTTACGTTTGTCTACTTCCTCTGCGGTGTACGCCCGCTTTTCATTTCCGACAAAGGCTTTCTCAATAACCATCCCACAGTTTAAACATACTTGATTGCCATCCCTCACATCAATGCGAGGTTCGCTACAACAACCATCGTCGTCCCTTTTGGCATTTGGGGCTCTGTTTTGAGGTCTCAATCGATCTCTGTAATTATTACTCATAATACTTACTACCGTCGTTTTTTACAAATTTAATTTTTAAACTTTATTATTATCAAAGACGTTTTTTTTGAGTATTAAAGTTTACGCTTGAAAAAAAAAAACGTGATGGTTAGGAGTACCTTTTTTCCCACGTTTGCGGGATTTACGGAAAAAAAAAAAAGTAGGAAAAAAATGAAACGTCCTAATCCTCGACTAATTTTGCTATCTTCATCTTATAGGAGTCATACTAAGTTTTCTTAAGAAAATTCGGAAGCCCGATCTAGTAGGGGTTAAACCGTTGAAAGAAGAATAATGTTAGAATAAAAAGGGGAGTTCTTCAAAAAAATAAAAATATTAATCCTCGCCCAATAATTCTTGAACTTCCTTCTTTCCATCTTCCAGTTCTTCTGCTTGTTGTGTATCGTATTTCAACAGCATGTATTGAAATTCTCCTACGTGCTCTTTTTCTTCTTTAGCCACATCGAGTAGAACCATCTTCAAGTCCTTGTTTTCGGTCATATTAGCCATTTGCTCGTATAAATTAATGGCGTCTAATTCGGCTAACATTGCAGCTCGGAGGATCTGCTTATCTAAATCCTCTTTCTTCACACGTTCAAGTAAAATTGGAATTTTTCCTAATGTCATTATTTTCATCTCCTTTAGTTATTAATTTACAATCAGTATAGAAACTAGTGCTTGCCTAAAAAAACTTATCTCTAGAAGTCATATATCATGTAGAGATCTAATAAAAAAAGTAGGATTAGTTAACTTCCTTGAGATATAAAGCAAAATCTATCGTCTTTAGAATCAGGATTCAATAGACTCTTGAGCTATTTCAGGCTGTTCGTTCTGTGTCAAAAATCTTTTTGCCTTTAGTTTTCCAGCATTTTCTAGCATGGATTCATGGAAGTTTGTTTCGATGTCAACAACAGCATTAAATATTTCTCTCAAGGTTTTAGATTTTTCCTCCTCAAACATTTTAATCGCTAAATCCGCTTCGGAATCTTCAGCATCATGCTTGCGTTTCGCATCCTCTAAAGTTAGTTCTTTCTCTTTTAACTTTTCAAACCGAATTTTATCTTCAGGGCGAGATTTTTCTTTCTCATACTTTTTCTTCGCTTTTTCGAATTTTTTCTTGTATTTTTCGGCTTCCTTCAATTGAAGCTGAAGATTTTCGTGGCTAATTAAGAGTTGTTCTAAAGGAACTGTGAATTTGAAATTCATTTGTTCTATTCTTTTAATTCTCTCATCATTCAAGCCTTCAAATAAATCTCTTAAAGAAGTTAAGATTTCATTTTCTGATTTGTCTTCGTTTTCAGCGAATGTATTCAAGGCGGTTATGACTTCCTTAGTGTCTTCAGAGATTTCAGTTTCAACTTTCAATAAACTTTCCATCCCATCCAATACATTTTCAATATTATTACTACTGCTTGTTATAGCAGATGCTATATCATCAACAAAATCTTTTACTTTATCTGTAATATTCATTGTTTTTTTCACTCAGTAACATAAAATAATCGTGAATTTTTAAATAAAACGTATAAAAATTATAAATGGAAGCGTTGGAAAAAAAAGGAGAGATTTTGAAATAAAAATCCTATAATAATTATTTAAATTTTAATTTATTTTTGGTTTCATTCTTTAGGGTCAGTTATTTTTTTTATATTTATCCGTTTATCTATTTGGTTGTTGTCATTAACAGATTTAATGAGTGACGGGGTTGAGAGGTCTATATCGTTTTTAAGACAAGAAAGATAAATTGCTTTTCTGAGTTCATAGTTGAATTTGGGGATTATCTTGCTATTGTTAATATATACTATTAACCTATAATTTATGGCAAAGTTTCCTAGTTCATAAACATCCACACGAGGTTCTGGGAATTTCAAAATTGTTTTAAACTCCTTAGAAGCATTTATCAAGACTTTTTCGACGAGGTTAATATCGACATCATAACCAATTGAAACGTGTACTTTTCTTCGTAGTATGCGGTTTTTTCCATAGTTTTCAATTTCAGTTTTCAATAATTCTTGATTGGGGACTGATATTATTACACCATCTATATCTTTTAGTACTGTATATACAAGTTTGATATCTATTACGTCTGCTAACCGGTCAATGAATTTTATTCTATCACCTACCTCAAAAGGTCTGGTTAGCATGACAATGAGTCCAGCAATTACATTACCAATTGTATTCATCGCTGCAAAGCCAATTATAGTTCCTCCAGCTACGGTAAAAACACCGGCAAAGGTACCAAAGATTTCCGTAAATTGTATGGAGAGGAGCACTAAAACTATTACATATATTAATATTTTAAGAAAACTGATCAGGTTTTTGGCGGTTGTTTCATCAATCTTTTCCTTTTTCTTCAAACGATTAATCTGCCTTTTAAGAAAAACATACAAAGCATAACTCAGTACAATAATTAATACGGCATAAATGAATGGGACAATATTTTCATTAATCCATCCTAACATGATATCCAATATGGTTTGATTGTTATCTTGTTCTTGATATATGATTCTTAACAACCTCTTTTATTTCATTATCTATTAGACTTAAAATTCAAATTCTGTTCCAATCTCAATGAATTGGGCTTCAATACCTTGTTCATTCAAAAATTTACTTAGATCTTTAGCTTTATCTTCTTCGCCAAGGTCAAAATGATATGGAAATGTGATCATGGGATTTTTTAGCTTTAAGAACTCTAAATAGTCCTCATAATTGTCTTTAAAACAAGCTATGAAGCAATAATCAACATTTTCTCCAAATTCCTTTAATTCCCTGGAAAAGTTCGAGCTATCTGCAGTATGTAACAAATTGATATTACCCTTTTTGACCAAGTAAGCAAAGCATACCTCTGATTTATAACATTCTATTTTAAAGGGTTTGATTCTTAAATCTTCTAATTCAATAATTTTATCCTTTCTGACTTTTTTCAGCTCTAAACCGTATTTTTCCTTAATTTCTTTTGGGCCATATATTTCAATTTCTTTTTCACTTGACTTAAATTGAAGGTTTATTTCTTTAATTTTTTCTAGATCGCAATGATCATCATGCTCGTGTGTTAAAAAAACGGCTGTAATTCCCTTTTTTGGATCAATTGAGTAATGGGGGTCAATTATGATATGATCAACAATTCCAATTATTTCTATGCAACTTCTCCCTAGAAATCTACATTTTGTCATTTATATTAGCTCTTATAATTTTAGATTTTTCTTAAAAATGAGGAGTCCTAATCTCTAAAAGAAATATCTTTAGAATTAGCAATCATTCTTAATCTCACTATGGGAGGTTTTTGAGAGTATTTAAACTCTTTTCTTAAAAATTTTAGATTGAAAATGCTTTTGGAAAAAATTAATTCATTTGGTTTTACAGCAGATCTTATATATTGCATTTATTATATGGAGTAACCATTATTGATATTATTCTCTTGGATTATATAATTAACTTATTTTGGAAAGATATCCTCTACTTTAAGGCTAAATCCGAGTAATATTTCAGATTTTATAATATCGCTGTTCTTATATTCCTTGGCTGCGTTATATTTATTCGAATTTTTATTATAACTAAATAATTTAAGAGATTCATCAGTGGGATCCACAATCCAATATTCTAGTACCCCGTAGGTTTCATATAGATCTTTCTTATAGATTAAATCATGGTCTCTATTTATGGATAAAATTTCCACCATTAAATCTGGAACACCTTCAATCGCTTTTTCTTTTATTATGGATTCATTTGATTTTTTAATATAAACCAAGTCAGGGATGATTATATTTTCATTTGAAAGAATTACATCAACAGGGGCATAATATAATTTACCGGGTTGCCCCTCCATAGTATAGGATTTTAAATATTTCCTAATTGCATAATTTAAATTTGCTGAAATCTCTTGGTGAAGCGTAGAAGGAGAAGGAGCCAAAAAAATATCACCTTGAATGAGTTCAATTAAAGGTCCTTTTGGAAACTCTTCTAATTTTTCAATATTATACCTTGAAAAGATAATTTTACCCGTTCCCTCTTGGGTTTTAATTTCCTTAGGATTAAATTTTATTAAAACCATAAAAAGACCTTTAAAGAATTATCAAATTTTCTCTATGGAAATATGGAATTATGAACATAAATAATTATTCCTTCTTTTTATTAGGTTTTTCATCATATAGCAAGGGCGGAAAGTAGTAATAGCGTCCCAATTATAGAAATTGACTTCAGAGAT
>JAEOUI010000181.1 GCA_016839425.1 Promethearchaeota archaeon | reverse complement strand
CTCAAATGACATTATGTTTTTTATAAAGGTTATTTTTCCTTTACATTAAAAGTTTTTTTATTTCCTCTTCTCCAGGAAGCCCATTTCTCGCTCCTAAACTCTGAATGCAACAAGCGGCTACATAGTTCCCGATTTTAACACATTTTTCTAAGCTCTCAATTTCGAATCCGGGATTTTGACTAAATCCATAAATAAATCCTGCAGAAAATGCATCACCCGCACCCGTCGTATCGATAACATCGTTAACCTTATGAGGTTGTATGATCTTCGAAAAATTGCTTGTAAGAAGAAAAGCTCCCTTACTACCCAGAGTTATGACCAACACGGAAATCCCAAACTCTTGAAAGACTTTTGGAATTCTTCTTAATATTGTTGAATTTAAATCATCTTCACCTAAACCCATTAAGCAAGAATATTCTCTTTTAGAGATAATTAAAATATCAATATATTTAAGCAATCGAGACACTTCATCAAATCCTTGTTCTATGATCAACATTCCAGGGTTTAAAATTGTGAAAATCTTGTTTTCTCGTGCTATTTTTGCAGCTTTTAAAAACGATTCTATGTTTCGCAAACTACTTAAATAAATTATTTTTGAGCGAGTTATTTCTTTTTCTTCAATATCTTCTTTTGAAAGTTCGTTAGCCGCTCCACTATATGCATAAATTCTTCGATCGCCTTTCTTATTTAAGGCAACATAGGCAGATCCTGTTCCAGTTATAGGGCTTTTCTTGATTAAAGAAATATTCATAGATATTTTTTCAAAATCCTCGATGATTTTTCTTCCGAACGCGTCGTCCTTCCCAATTTTCCCTATAAAAGCAGTATTAAGTCCGAGTTTTGCGCAAGCATATGCCGTGTTAGCAGCGGCTCCACCCGATAATATTTCTAGATCTGAAACAAATACTTCATCATCTTCAAGAGGGTGCCTTTCGATTCTTGCGATCAAATCTACTAAAGCAGCACCAATCGATATAACATCAAAATCCTTCATTTTGGCCCTATCTCCGTTAAAAATATTCAAATTTACCATATTCTGATTCTACAATCAGTGTATTTTTTTTGGATTTCGAAGATTCACAATGGCCTACAACCTTTGCATCAACGCTATATTTCCTTGCAATATTTATTATTTCTTGAGCATTCGATTCATCACATAACAATTCCATTCTATGTCCCATGTTAAAAACAGAATACATTTCTTTCCAAGAAGTATTTGATGACTCTTGTATTAAATCAAAAATGCTAGGAACTCTAAATAAATTGTTTTTTATGTATTTTATTCCTGTTCCAAAATTAAGCGTTTTTTCTTGCCCTCCTCCCGTATTGTGTATGATTCCGTGAATTTGATTTCTAAACTTCTCTAACACTTCTATGATTATAGGCGCATATGTTCTTGTAGGTGATAACAAAGCTTGACCAATATTCAAGCTAATGCCTTTAATATGGTCTTGCAAGAGATATTTACCAAAAAACGCATAATCTTTTTTTAATTTTGGATCGAACGCTTCAGGATATTTGTCGTAATATTGATGGGAAAGAGTGCCATGTCGAGCTAATGTCAAGCCATTACACCCTATACCGCTATTATAATCCGTCTCATATGTTGCTTTACCATAGCTTGCGAGTCCAACTATGACATCTGTGGATTTAATATTACTCGCATCAATGACATCTCTTTTGGGTATTGCAGCAAATACAGATGCATCAATAATAAGTGTCCTGACAAGATCTCCAACATCCGCTGTTTCTCCCCCACATAATATGAGATTTATTCCCATTTCAGATAATTCACGACAATAGCGTTCGTATTCCATGATAATTGTCGATATAACTTGTCCCGATATGTATCGACTATTTCTTCCTAAATTATTCGATAGAAAAATATTATCTGTTACACCAACACATAAAACATCATCAAGATTCATGACAATAGCATCCTTGACAACTCCGTTGAACGCCGAGAGATCTTCTGTCTCTTTGTAATACATGTAAGCAAGACTTGCCTTAGTGCCTGCACCGTCAGAGTGGAAAATTGAACAATAATCATTTCTATTATTTACATCACCAACTATTTTACAAAACGCACCTGGAAACAATCCTTTGTCTATTTTTTTAATTGCATCGTGCACGTCTTCCTTTTTTGAAGATGCCCCTAATCTGGCGTATAAGTTATCGTCAACCATTTTCAATTAAAGTGGTATTTCTTTTCTAAATAATCTAATAGATTGTTAACTTGCTCAACTGATTTCCCTGTATATTCACGAGGGTCTAATAATTCATCTAAATCTTCCTGTGTAAATCTTTCACTAATGTTTTTGTTATTTATAAGAATATCTTTAATAAATATGTCTTCGTTTCTCGCTTGAATTGCTGCTTGTCTTAGAATCTCATGTCCTTCTTGCCTACCAATTCCTTTTTTCACGAGTTCAACCATTACGCGTTCGGCAAGACATGCTCCTCTTGTTAAATTTAGATTTCGGTCGATATTCTTATCGTTAAATTCCAGTCCTCCTAGAATTGAAGTCAATTCGCTTATTATGAAATCTAAAAAAACGAAATTTTCTGCAAAAATCACTCTTTCAGAAGCGGAATTTGTCAAATCTCGTTCGTCTTCCAGCACTATATTATCTAAAGCAATGATCGCATTCGACTTTATTATCCTTGCAATGCTACAAATTCGTTCGGATTTATGGGGATTTCTTTTATGAGGCATTGTCGAGCTTCCAACTTGATTTTTTTTAAAAGGTTCAAAAATTTCTCCAATCTCGTTTCTTTGAAGGATTCTAATCTCCCTCGCGATTTTAGATAGCGTTTGCCCTATCAAGGATGTTAATAATATAACTTCTGCGTGCCTATCCCTTTGAACTACTTGGTTTGCAATCAAAACTGATGACAAATCGAGCTCTTCCATTACTAACCTTTGAATTTCCATGCCTTTATCCCCAAAACTTGCCATCGTCCCTACTGCGCCCGACATCTTTCCACAGGCAGCTCTCTTTAATGTCTCTGAGATTCTATCGATATGTCTATCGATTTCGCTCGCCCAAACGCCAAATCTCATTCCATAGGTTGTTGGGATTGCGTGCTGTCCGTGCGTTCTTCCTATACATACGAGGTTTTTTTTTTGAATAATCAAAAATCTTAGTATATCTAATAAACTTAAGAGAGATTGTTTTAAATATTCTAAAGCTTCTTTAAGTTGTAAAGCGAGTGCCGTGTCTTCAATGTCGTAGCTCGTGGCCCCTAAGTGGATATATTTTCCTGCTCCGCCTTCGCATTGTTCTGCTAAGGCCTTGACCATTGCCATTAAATCGTGATGTATTTCCTTATCGATTTCTTTAAATCTTTTGAGTTTTACATGATCTAATGTTGCTTTTTTCTCGATTTCAATTGCAGCCTCTTTGGGAATATTACCTAATCTTGCGTGAATCTTTGCCAAAATAGCCTCAACCTTCAACCAATTTGCTAATTTTTTTTCTTCAGTAAAAATTTCAGAAATTTTAGTACGATATCGCGTTTCTATTGGGTGAATAAATTTATGTGTCATGATTTTGTACGATAAAAGTTCAATTCTTAAGTGAAATAAATGTCAATCCTATATTATTTTTTTTGATGGAAATTATTAACCAACTGAGGAATATATATTTTATTATAATAAAAAAACAAATTGTTGGATTTTTGAGAAAAACATAAATCTAAATAAGCATTTTACAACAAAAAAAGGTTCTGATGGATTTAATGAATTATAATATTGAAGAAGATCTACAAGAAATATTAAACCGAATGGAAAAGGCTAAAATTTCTTTTAAAGATAACACAATTTTAATTACTGGGGGTGCTGGATTTCTTGGATCTTGGGTGTGCGATGTTTTAGTCAAGCAAGGTGCTAATTGTATTTGTTTAGATAATTTATCTTCAGGTAGATTCGAAAATATCTCTCACTTAAGGGACAAGACTAATTTCAGGTTTATAAACCACGATATCTCTGTGCCTATTTTTTTTGGTATTACACACCATCCAAATGGCATTTGTGTTGGTGATATAAAAAAAATAGATATTGTTATGCATATGGCGAGTAGGGCATCCCCTTTTGAATTCCAGCAGTTTCCCATTCCTATACTTAAAAGCAATACATTAGGGACAATGAACGCTCTAGGTATTGCTAAGGCTCACAATGCAATCCTTTTTTATACAAGTACGTCCGAAGTATATGGCAATCCCCCTCCAGAATGGGTTCCCACTCCTGAAACATATTACGGGCATGTTAATCCCGTTGGACCAAGGAGTTGCTACGATGAGTCAAAAAGAGCGGGAGAATCATTTGTAAAAGCTTACGAGCTCCAGCACGGAATTAATACTAAGATAGTACGCATTTTTAACACTTCAGGTCCTCGCATTCGTTCAGGACCAGAATTTGGAAGGGTCATTCCAAACTTCATCCATCAAGCAATTAATGATGAAGACATCACTGTTTTTGGAGATGGATCTCAGACGAGGTCATTTACATATGTAGCAGATGAAATCGAAGGATTTATGAAGATAATAAATTCTGAAAAAGCAAGAGGACAAGTTATCAATT
>JAEOUI010000016.1 GCA_016839425.1 Promethearchaeota archaeon | reverse complement strand
GATCCTAAGAAGGTTAGGAGAGAAGTTGCAGAATTCAAGGAAGAATTCCAAGAAGTTCAATACTGTTTCCAATCACCTAATAAAGCTTATGAATACTTGAAGTTTTATTAGGATTATAATTTTTTTCATATTAAAATGATTTTCTTATTATAATAATCACATGTGTAAGTAAATTTAAAAAGAAAAATTTAATTTTTATGTTACACTTCTCTTTTTAATTAAGATTTATTTTTTGTGAATAAGATAATGTCAAGCCTCGAAATTCTTGAACAAGACGATTACAATTTAACATTTGTACTCGAGGGCATTTCAATTGAGATGATAAACGCCATTAGAAGGATCATGCTAACTGAAATCCCAGTTATGGCAATAGACGAGGTTATCATTTTAAAAAATGATAGCCCTCTTTACGACGAAATAGTATCCCATCGTCTCGGAATGATACCATTAAAAACTGATTTAGATGCATATAAACTTCCGAGTGAATGCGAATGCGACGGTTTTGGTTGCCCGCTTTGTCAAGTTTCCTTGACATGCGAAATACAAAATACATCTAACTCGCCTATTACAGTCTTTTCTGGAGACTTAAAATCAAACGATCCCGTGATTATGCCCGTGTCCCCCGAAATACCCATTTTAAAAATCGATAAAGATAATAGCGTGATTATCGAAGCATATGCCAAACTAGGACACGCAAAAGAGCACATGAAATGGCAAGCGGTATCAAATGTTCATTTTAGGCAATATCCTAGGGTAGATTTTGACGATTCCAAATGTGCTAAATGTCAAGACAAGTGCATCGTATCGAGAATGTGTCCAAAGAGATTATATGATTTCTCTGACAAAAAAACGCCAAAACTTGAAAAGGATTATTGGAGAACATGCGATTTATGTAATGCCTGTAAAGATTCTTGCCCAGAAAAAGCCATTACTTTAGGAAGTGTTAAAAACAAGTTTATATTCGTCGTTGAGAGCGACGGAGTGTTGCCTTTCGATATAGTTATTAAAAAGACTTTCGAAATTTTTAACGAGAAAATTCGTGAGTTCGAAGAAAAATTGGAAGAAGTTGAAATCCAAGAACTGTAAAAATTTCTATTTCAAGCCATATCAAAAAATTATTAAAATATCACATATTATCATCATTATCAATTTAAATGTGAAGTGTATCATAAATGAGTCATCGCATTACAGGTCCATCCGACCATTACAACCGAAAACTTATAAGAGACTTGTGGAAGACGAAAAGAAAGATTTGGAGGAATATCAGTAAAAAATTATCCAATTCGCGACGACTGCGAGTCGAGGCAAATTTATACCGAATAAACAACAAGACGAAAAAAGATGATGTCATCGTAATCCCTGGGAAAGTATTGGGTAACGGCGAACTGACTCACAAGCTCACAATATCGTGTTTGGATTATTCTGATTCTGCAAAGAAGAAGATTGAACAATCTGGAAGCAAGCTAATGTCCATCGAGGAATTATTGGAGCAAAACCCAACGGGTAAAAACGTGAAAATATTTTATTAAACTAACGAAGGAGTTTAAATTATGCAGGAATATCAATTATTAGATGCAACGAACCAAATTCTGGGGAGATTTTGCAGTCAAGTCGCCAAGAAGATACTTTTAGGAGAAAATGTTGTTATTGTGAATGCCAAGCACGCCATTGTAAGTGGAAACAAGCGAAATATTCACGAAAAATTTTTAGCTAGATTAGAGATAAGCACGGCTACTAATCCAACACGGGGTCCTTTCTGGCCGAGACGACCCGATACATTGATGCGAAGTGTCATTAAAAAGATGCTCCCTAGGAAAAAGAGAAGGGGAAAAGAAGCAATCCGCAGAGTTCATATATATATCACTGATATTCCCGAACGATTTAAAAATAGGTATCAAAAACTTATTCCTGGAGAAATTCCAAACGCAGACAAGAAGCGACTCTCCTATTACAACAAATTCATAACGCTGGAGAATTTATGCACCCGTATAGGATGGAATAACCAGCAACTCGAGGTCTAATATAATGTCAACAAAAACTAAGGTCATACAAGCAAGTGGAAAGAGAAAAACGGCCGTTGCACGTGCCGTACTTCATTATCCCGCCAAGGGTACTATTAAAATCAATAATGTTCCTTTGGACCTATACGAACCCGAGATCGAAAAACTTCGGATAAAAGAAGTCTTGGAAATCGTAAACCATCCAAAAATGGAAAAAGCCGATATTTCAATTAAAGTAACTGGTGGAGGTCGAAAGGGTCAAACCGAAGCAGTACGAATGGCCATAGCAAAAGCGCTCCATAAACTCATTGGAACCAAAACAATCGAGCGCATGTTCAGAGAATACGATAATTCACTTTTAAGCGGCGATTCAAGAAGAACTGAACCCAAAAAATTTGGTGGTAAAAAAGCAAGAGCGAGACGACAAAAGTCGTTTAGGTAATTTTTTTCATAATTTGTTTAATACTCTCTTCTTTTAGACAATTTAAATAAATGATCCCTAAATCTCATCTATAGGATATTTTAATATTTGAACCTAATTTTTGCATGTGTTCAATAAAATTCGGATAAGAATCTCTGACGACTTCAATATTTCTTATAGAGGATGAAGAATCAGCTTGCATTGCTGCCACGCAACAAGCCATTGCGATTCGATGGTCATTTTCGTGGTCGATCTCAGAAGCTTTTAGGCGTTTACAATGATAAATAGTCATTTTATCCCTCTCTTCCTCTACTTTCACACTCATCTTCGTCAATTCACGAGCCATTACGGCAACTCGATCGCTTTCTTTTTTTCGAATATTTGCTATATTGTATAACACGGTTTTTCCACTAGCTATTGCGCCAACGACGCAAAGTATTGGAAAAAGGTCGGGTGTCTCTAGACAATCAATTTTCATACCTTTCAAAGGAAACTTATTTTGATTTCCCTCAACGATTATTTGTTTTTTATTGGGATTAATCTCGATTTTAGCCCCCATTTCTCTTAAAATATCAATAATTTTCTTGTCTCCTTGAGTACACTCAAAGTCCATGTTATTAATTACTACCTTTGAATCTTCTGGGCTTACTGCTGTAGCGGCAATTACAAACGCTGCAGAAGAGAAATCCCCAGGAACATCATATATGCGAGGTCTTATCTGTTGATTGCAGGGTATGGAATAAGTCCCCATCTTTTTATCGTCCAATCGTTCGAATACGGTTATTCCAAACGATTTTAAGGTTTCTAATGTTATTTGTACATATGGATACGAACCTAATGGAGTAGTTATTTCAATTTCAATATGACTTTTTTCCTCACAAGGTAACCTTGAAGCCATAATTAACAAGGCTGTAATGAATTGCGAGCTCACATCTCCTTTGATGGAAATTTTATCACACTTTAAGCTTGTCCTTTGAATTTTTAAAATATTTTCCACAAATTCGTACTCTCCGCCCACATATTTGAGAGCATCTAATAGATCAGTAATCGGTCGTTTTCGCTTTAAAAATTCTCCTGTAAACGAAAGTCCACCTTTAACCAACAAAGCAAGGGCGCTAAATATCCTTATTGAAGTACCAGAATTTTTACAATCAATTACCTTATCAATCTTGTTGTATGATGTTT
>JAEOUI010000180.1 GCA_016839425.1 Promethearchaeota archaeon | reverse complement strand
TCTCGATGGCGTCCAGGATGGCCTTGCGTTCCCGCTGTATGGTCTGTCGGCGCATGTCAATCTCGTCAAACCGCTCCTTGACCACATCGTACTGTTCAATGGCCTTGAGGTTGACCGGTTCGAGCGCTTTCTTCTTTTTCGTCGAAAGCTCAATGTCCGCCTGGAGCCCTTCTTCGGTAAGGTCCTCGGTCACTTGCGGTATGGCACCGTAATCCTTGGATCGATGGAATAATCCCTCAATCTGGTCGTTGCAAATGATCTTTTTCGATTCGAAATTATTCATCTTGGAGTTCTCGAGCGACAGGTCGCTTTTGAGATCGGTATACGCCTTTTGGTATTGTTTTTGCTTCTTCCACGATTCGTCCTTTTCTGCTTGGTATTTATTGATCTCTTCCTGTTTCTCGTCCAAGACGGCGTTTTTCTCGTTTAAGCCACCCTCCAAGGACTCAATCTCCGTCACGACGTCCTCCAGGCTCTTTTCGGTGGCTTTTATGTCCTCCCCTAACGCCACGATCTGTTGCTGGCGTTCCTTGTTCTTGTTGAGCTCGTTGATTTTACCTTGCGACTTCTGAAGCGCCTTGTTAAAGTCGTTGAGTTTCTTCTGGGCGTTCTTTTGAACTTCTATCTCCTTCGATCTTTCTTCCGAAAGAGAATCGACAACTGCTTGTACCTCATCCACCTTACCCTGAATCTCGTTTACTTGAGCGTCAAGCGTTTCGATTTCCTTCTGGCTCGTTTCTATATTAGTGCTTGCCTCCTCGTTCTCTTTCGTCAGGTCCTCTATTGAGGTGATTATTCTCATGACATTTTCCAAACCACGAATGCGGTCAATGACTTCCTCTAATTTTTTGTTTTCATTTTCCTTTTGCTTTCTTAAATCCTCTGTCACGACCCAAAATTGTTCCTTATTGGCGTTTAATTGATTAATCTCGTTTTGAAGTTCTTCTTGTTCGGTCACCACATTTTTAGAACTAGCCTCAATGTCCAGTACGGACTTTTTCTTTTGCTCTATTGTGGAATTAAGCGCACCAATATTATCGTTAATTTCGTCTATTCGTTCGAATAAATTCTGAATACCCTTGAGCTCTTGGAGCTTGTTCTGGAATTCATCAAATTCCTTTTGCTTTCCATCGATTTCTTCTTGAATTTTGGAGATTTTCTCCCAATATTCTTCTTTTGTCTTCTTGAGTGCCTTGACATCGTCATCAAACTTCTGGGCGTCATTCTGCTTTTTATTGACACTTTCCGTTCTCTCGTTTATTTCTCCTTCCGATTTGGTGATCTTTGTAGTAAGATCTTGGAACCTCTTGTTGATTTCTTCAATTCTTCTTTGATATGTTGAGAGATTCTCATTATCGTGTTTCAGCTTGATGTCGAGTTCGGTCCTTTTCTTTTCCACCTCGGTTAGGTCGTCCGATTGTGCCTTAATGCTATCTGAGATCTCCTCGAGCTGCTTATAAAGCTCCTGACCCTTGGATAAAGTCAACTTTTTGAGAGAAATGGGAACGGTTTGTAAGATATCCATGAGGTCTTGCACGAACGTGTCAAACTTGGATGTGGACTCTTGAATGGCAACATCGGAAGAGAGTTTTACTTTCTCGATGAGTTGTTCGATAGTTCCGTCTGCGTTTTCTGTAAAAATATTTAAGGTGGTGACGATGGAATTAAGAAGCATCCCTGACTCTCCCTCGTGTTCGGAGTCAACATCCACGTCTTCCAAGGTCTTCATGATCTCAATGATATCTCTTATAAAATCCCGGAATTTTCCTGCAGAAATCTCAATGGATTCGGCATTCGAGACCTGTATATCCCCTTTTATGGAATCAACCGAGATGCTAATGTTTTGGGTGAGCATGTTAAGGATCTGAAGCACACCAGAAATATCGTCTTTGTTGCGCTCGTAATCTTCTTCCGAACTTTCAATCCTTTTTAGTACTCCATTTTTTTCTTCGTTTAATTCTTCGATTCTTCGAGTGATGTTATCTTTTTTAATATTGAGCGTTTCAACTTCCGATTCGATGGTCTCATTCGTTTTTTTGATGGTATCAACCTTCATGTCGAGGTCTCTTTTTTCGCGTTCAAGCCCCGTGATTTCTTTCTTGAATAGTTTCAGTTCGGTGTTAATGTTATTGATTTTTCCCTTGTTATCGTTAATTTCGGAAATCAAGGAAGAATGTTGCATTTCCTTAAGTTCTAACTCTTTCTCGTTTTTCCTGAATTCAGAGTCTTCCTCCTTGGCTTTTTGTTTCAACCCGCCCAATACGGTGGTAATGGCTTCTTTCTCCTTGAGCAGGGCCTTGAGTGCCTCCTCGGTATCCTTTCCCTTGCTTAATTCTTTTATTTTTGCCTCAATAGACGCCTTTTGCTTGTTAAGGTTTTCGATCCGTTCTAGGTTCATCTTCACTTCCGTGTTAGCAGAGGAAAGCGTCGCCTGAAAGTCCGATACTTTTTTAGCCAATTGGTTCTTTTTGTCTTGAGTTTCGTTTATTTGTCGTTCAAGATCTTTTTGTTTTTGATTTTCTTCGGATACTTTCTTGTTTAGATCATCTATATTCTTTCGGATAGAATTTTCAACATCCCTTGCCTGCTTGATGGCCTCGTCAATCCCTTCGGCATCTCCCTTGAGTCGGTCGAGTTCTTGCTGAAGTTTTTCGCGCTTTGACTCATTTTTATTGATATTTTCCTTAAGAATCTTGATTTGTGCGTTATTTGAAGATATTTTTTGTTTTATCTTTGAAATTTCTGATTTGAAGTTGGATTTCTCGTTTTCGCTAGCTTTTATTTTCGTATCAAATTCAGCTTGATTTTCTTGGCTCTTTTCTATTTCTTGCTTAGCGGTCTCAATGTTGTTTTCAATTTCCTCGTTATTCTTAGAGGCATCTTCAATAAGTCCGTCGAGAGTCTGGCCTTCTTCAAGCACGATCTGCTTGCTTTTCAGATTCTCAATGTCTTGGGTGAGCTTCTCAATAGTATTTTTCGAGTAATTCAATGTTGTCTTGTTCGAAGATAACTGCGTTTTGATCTGCGTTATACTTTCTTTAATCTGTTCCCGCTCGTTTTCCTTTTCAGAGATGGTGCTCTGGATGCCATCCATTACCAAGGACTCTTGTTTCATGAGGTCTTCTTGATGGGTGATCTTTTCCTCGAGTTCTTCAATTATTTTTTGTGATTCCTCGATGCTTGCTTCGAGTTCGTCTTCTTCCTTTCTAAGTTTAGCAATTTTAATAGCAATGAGTTGAGCGTTATATAAATTTATCTTTTCTTCTAATTCTTTCCACGCGATAGCGTCATTTTTTTCCTTTTCAACTTTTTGGAGTTGCGTGGAGACTTCCTTGAATATGGCTTCGAATTGACCAAGGTCTCGTTCGGCTTTTTCTAGTTCTTTCATGGTAGCATTTTTCATATCATCGTACTTCTGCAGCCCTATGAGTTCCTCGATAAATCGTCGTCGATCTTCGGCGTTCATGTGCGTGAGCTCGACGATCTTACCTTGAAGCACGAATTGGTTACTTCCTTCGGGGTCGATGTTTGCGGCAGCTAAAGCGTTGAGGATTTGCTGGCGAGTTGCCTTTTCTCCATTCATTTTGTAGCCCCCACCGCCACCTCTCTTGATCGTCCTTGTAATGCTAAAAGAGTCACCTTCTCCAGGGAAGAGCTTTTCTCTGTTGTCGAAATAAATAGTTACTGATGCTCTATTAGAGGGGTTTTTCCCCTTCGCTCCCGCAAAGATGAGGTCCTCTAAGCTTTTTGCCCTCATCGTTTTCTTGCTCAGCCTACCCAAGCAAAAACACAGGGCGTCGATGATGTTCGACTTTCCCGCTCCATTCGGACCTACAATACAGGTGAACCCGCTTGATAATCTGATGGTAACCGTTCTTTCTCCGAAAGATTTAAATCCCGACATGGAGATTTTAGAAATCCAGGTCAAAGTAAGCCTCCATTTTTCAACACTTAGTCCTTTATGATAATAAGAATATAGCAAGTTTTTTAAAAAAAGTTTTAGGAAAAAAAATGTGAAGAGAAATGTTAATCGCTACAACTTTCCGAACACGACATCTACAATGGATTTGAGTTGATGTGGGCAAATTATCATGAAATACGAATCATTACTTATCCCATTTCCTGTCCTAACTGAACGGCTTCGGGAGGGACCCCGTCTACGCGATACGCTTAAAATTCCTACATCGGTGATTTTTTGTATTAATGTTTCGTATTCGAGCGTGCTTTTTTGATATTCAAGCGACTCGCAGGAAAGATCGTATAATTCTTTGAGTTCAGATGACGAGATATAATATTTAGCTTTTCTGAGGAAGAAATTAGAAAGATTATCGAGAAATATGATCGTCAAGAGGTCCTCTTCCGAAAGATAAGTAAGCATTCCAAAATCGTCGGACATCTGGAACGAATCGAATTGATTCTTGCAGACCTCAAGCATCTCGTTCAGATCAATAGTCGAATTCGACTTGAGTAATGGATAGCATTCTCGAAACACTTCAATTCCCTTTCCAGGGACGGGTACATGATGTTCAAAGGTAATATCTGTAATATAATCGATGATATCTCTATCGAGTTCTTTTGTGAAGGTCATGCGGGCCCTTTGCATTAATATTGAATTGAGTTCTTTGTACGAGAAAAATCGTAATTTTTTTTTAAAGTCAAATTGGGGTAAGAGATCGATGGTGGATGGCCTCAAGATCCTATTAACAGTAGAAATCAAAGATACATTAATTTCTTTGGCGCTTGAGAGGAATTTTTTATAATTTTCGGGTTTTAAGTATTCTATATTATTAAGAACCACGAGCGATGTATGGCCTAATTTCTTGCACGCCAATCTATAAAGCGTCCATAAACGAGAAGGAGTTGAGTTCAATATCGCACCCATATCCAAGCTCAGATCTAACTTCTTTAAGATCTGTGAGAGCATTGAGACAAGTACGTCTTCGAAACTTTTTTCTTTACAGTCAACGCAAAATTTATTCACGGAAGAAACATCCTCGACCGTATTGATCAAGTTCTTGACTACTTTTTGAACTAAGACTTTTTTTCCAATACCTTCGATACCCTGAAACAACATATTCATGTTGTAATTATCCGATAGGGAGTCGCGTAATATCGAATAAACCGAAGTTACTTCTTTTTTTCGATATAGTAATTGCGGGGGGACGAAATTTGGGTCAAATATGGCTCGCGGACCAACATATTGCATTGATTTTGCTATCATTTTTTTAGATATTTTATATTTGTAAATTTCTTTTAACTGTAGTATTTAAACTCCACTGATAGAGGTCATTGGAAATAAAAATAAAATTTTAAAAAATCAAATAAATACTGATCAAATATATAAGAAAAGGGTGTTAAAGAGAAAAAAATAGTATTAATCACGAATTAATAACTCTCGAGCAGTTCTCTTAGATTGCTTGCTAGTTGGGGAAGGAGGTCGTAAGATCTCGTCTTTACTTTATGATTTAAACATAAGGCAACCAAGTACAACCTTTCTTCTTTTAAATCAATTTTTTTTAAAAAAACCATTCCCTCCCTATATTCGTCGGATTCTGGAAAAACCGATGTAAATCGAACAACTATATCGATCGTATCGATGTTTAATGTCTCAAGTTTTTCCATACTAGGAGTCAAGCGCGGAGCAATCTCTTCGCATATTGTTTCGTATTCTGGTTTCGTTGCCCTGCTTGCAATAATAAAATTATGCTCGTCCAAAATGACCGTTGCACTATTGAACGATTTTCCCATATAATCCCTTAGCAGAGTTTCTACCATTTTTGCCTTATGGGAAAAAGCAATAACGCCGTCTGAGAACGGTTTATATAAACTCGGTTCGTCGTATATTGATGTTGAGTAAAATAGGAAGGAAATATTCGGATTTGCTTTTTCGATTTGTTTTTGTAAGAGATTTATATTTTTTAAAATGTTTTCTTCGTCTCTTATATCAGGATCGCACTTATGAAGTAATATTAAGAAATGGGTGTCTTTTTGGTTCAAACGAATCATTATATCTACTATGGATGATAAATAATTCTTTGCCTCATCAAATCTATCAGAATCTTGAATATCTATTACATAAAAGATCGTCTGAACATCAGAAAAATATTTTTCAAATTTTTGGAGGTAGATGTTCCTGAAATTTTCTTGTCCTCCTAAATCCCAGTTAATTATCTCCAGACCTAACAACAAGAATTTTTGAGCTGTTATTTTCGCTTTTTTTGTTGGTTTAATAGAACGAAGCAAGCTAAATTTCTTGTTAAGCACATACATTATGGAAGTCTTTCCACCATCATCCAGTCCAACGAAAAGCACTTTTTTAATTTCCTTCGAAATCAATAATCAACTCAAATCAATGATTAATTTAATGATATATATTTTTCAACCAATTTTATTAATAATAATTTTAGCTTTTTCGACTTTTTCGTTTATTCTAACGGATCTCATTTCTCTTGGGAATTTTAGGTCGATGTCTTGGGAAATAAAACATCCTTTATTTTCGGGGGCTTCTAAGACGCTTAATTTCGAAGGGGTGTAATCTCCTTCCAAAAATGATATAATCTTACTTTTTCCCGTAAAATTTCGGTTATTAATTTTTCCAAATGTATTGCAAGCAGCAATTGGCATTCGATTTTCAAGCACTCTTGCTTGCAGGTATATATTCCAGTTATGTAGACCTTCCTCTCTAATTTGAGTTGGAGAAAATACGAGGTCCGCCCCGTTTTCTGCTGCTAACCTAGGGGTTTCATAAAAAGCCACATCAAAGCAGATTAAAATTGCAAAAAATAAATCTTTGAATCTTATTATCTTTAATTCGTTGCCTTCCTGAAAGATCCCCCGTTCATATGCGTAAAGATGGATCTTATCTTGGCGGGCAACTTCCTCTCCTTTTTCGTTAATAAAATAACAAGAAACAAACGGTTTTGTTGAATTTTCTCTCTTTTCCCATATTCCACCAGATAAAAGATTAATGTGGTAGGTTCTGGCCAGATTCTTAATGAATTCATAATCCTCTCCTCTTTCAGGTTGAAAGTTTTCTGAAAAAATGGTTGAATAAGGAGTCCACCTTTCTGGTAAGCAAAGAATATCACAATCATCGTGCTGGTCGATCAAGTCTTTAATAATAGATTCAACATTCGAATAACAATTTTCACGGGTAGTAGCCACTTCTGGCTGAATACAAGCAACTTTCATAAACTCAAGGTATTTTTTCGTTTAATTCGTCTATAATGGGAAATATATCAATGAGGGACGATATAAAATAATCGGGTTCGTTTTCTTTTGTGATTTTTAATCCCGTTTTTTTTATGTCGTGTTTACCACCTCGATGGATATAGACACTATGAATCTTACTAAATCTTGCAGGAACTACATCCATATAAATTCGATCTCCAATATAAATAGCTTCTTGTCCTGACACTTTCGATTTTTTTAAACTATATAAAAATAATTGTGGATTAGGCTTTTTTATTCCAATTTCATCGGAGATAAATATATTATCAATGAGTTTGTGAAGACCAAGTCTAAGGATCTTCTCGTTTTGTTTTATAGGATCGCCGTCGCTAATTATAATTGATTTTAGACCAATTTTTTTTAATCTAGTTAGGCACGGTTCCACATCATCATAGAGTTTAACCGATTCTACTTTCTCCTTGTGATAAGCTATAATTGCTGCTGCTATATATTTATATTGGTCATTAAAGGAAATCTCTAGATTCTTTTTTTGGTGAATCAGGCGACGGATGAAATAATCATAATGTTTGGAAAAATTTGAGCTGTACTCTTGTACAATTTCTTGTATTATTTCGATTGCTTCATCACGATCTACTTTCAAGCCGAGAGCAATCATGGCTTCTATACCTTTAATCCTCGCTCTTTCCGACAAGCCCGTTGAGTCAAAAAGGCAGTCGTCCAAGTCGAACCCGACTAATTTTATTGGACACATGCTTAAAATCTCTTTTCAATTTACCCATAGAATAGCGATTTTACCTTTTATGTTTTTTGATATAAAAAATAAATCGAAAATAAGAAAGGAAATCACCTTTAAAAACTAAAAATTAAATAACTTATTTGACTATATAATTTTTAATATTAGCTTATATTTGGTCTTGACGCAACATTTTTTTATCATTAACAAAGGAGATCTACGAATTGAAAATTGTCGTTGCTTTATCGTATTTTCATAGAAAAATTGGTCCAATTAACATATATACCTATCCAGAATTTGGATTAGAACAAGATTTATTAGTGAGAATGGCAAACATTATGGACCAAACATTTAACGAGGGATTTTTTAGTCATTCTTTTGAAAATACTTATTCCATGAATTATTATTTTGAAATTCCTTCAGATTGGGCTCGCGGAGGAAGAGACATGCTCATGGTATCGGTAATCTTCGACCAACAAACCACGATCGATATAGAACAAAATTTATCTCAACTTCTATCTGATTTTGCGAAAGCACTCCAAGTAAACGAAGAAATATACGCAGCATTCTATATTAACGACTTATCAAATTATGAGGAGTTTAAGGAACAAATCATCGAAAATCACGAACTCATGAAAGTATACATTCAAGACCTATTTAGGACGGTTAAAGAAGATACAAGAGAAAAAAGCGAAGAAGAAATCATCGCATCTCTTTTGAGTAGGAACCACATGTTTTTAACGCTTAAAAAGCTTTCAAAAGGTCCAATGACTCTTGAAGCCCTATCTGAATGGTTTCATAACACTTTCGTACATAAAGATTTCAACGAAATGATAGAAGTATTAGTCGAAAATAAATTTATTTTTAAAAATAAAATAGGATGGACTACATTTATCTTATTACTAAAGGAAGTAACTGCAGAACGAATTCCCCCGCTTAGTATTATAGAAAATTTTGACGAGAACGATGAGCTTAATGATTTATTGCTCCCACAGATATTGGATTTTTTCAACATGCACGAGAAAAAAACTGAAGAAGAATTATACGAAGATTCTTATCAAATATTTCAAGTAATTTCTGATCCTAAAAAATATAACATTCTTTCAAAGCTTAGAGACGGATGGATCCCAAAAGATAAATTACACGACCTAATTCCAAAACGAAATCTAGATTCTCTTACAAAAATAATTGATTATTTAAAGAATCACGATTTTATTGAAGAAATAAGGCAAAATGGAAAGGACAATATAGTGTTAAAAACTAATTTTCAAATAACTACCGACTTTCCAAAATATTTGAGGAAATTATTAAAAGGAGAAGAAGGTGCACCAGTTATAGCTAATAGATACATGCCAAGTAAGGAAGATCTAGGCAAAAAT
This sequence comes from Promethearchaeota archaeon, assembly GCA_016839425.1. Next base: position 9,221 of record JAEOUI010000180.1, on the reverse strand, counting down.
GACAAGCAGCAAAAAAGAGAAGAAATGGCTGAACTTTTCAAGGATCTTGGAAACAAGGGCGTCCAACAACCAAAAGAGAAAAAGATACAAACATTTTTAACAGACTTATCATCAAATCCAAAGAAAAAAGATGGAAAAAAAGATTAGATAACGATAAATTAAAATCATGTCAAAAGAAAAGGATTCATTGGAAGATTTAAAATATTTACTTGGTAATATGGGTGTTGAAATATTAGATGCCATTGATAAAGGAGCAAAAGATATTGAGACAATTAAAATTTTTTCTGGACTTCCGATTTCTTGTATTAGGGGTAGGATACCAGTTTTAATTGATTTAAAATTAATTGTAAATCAAAATAATATGTTTCATTTAGCTGAGAGAGGCCGTAATTTTAAACAATATCTAAAAGAAAATTTAGAAAAAAAAAAATCATCTTGATTTACTTTGGGATTGGAAATTTTTCCTGAATTGTTTCGAAATCAGTTTGGGGCGACATTATCATCGTCATGAGCAATAACTCTTCTTGTCATTGAGTTCATCATTTTTCTAAACACATTCAGGTCTTTGTTTAGGTCTTATTAATTTCGTTATCTTTTGTAATAGAGTTTAATTTCGTGCTTTTATAATATTTTCTTTCATAATAACCGGGTTTTTTTAGACCACCATAAGAATTAACGAGTTCTTTCAACCCATTTTCTTTACTTATTTGAGCCTTATAAGTATCATATTCCTCTTTAGTAATTTCATTTCTAGTTAATAAAAATTTTAAAATTTCAAAAGCTTCTTCGTCCTTTTTGCATCTTCTTAAGAAATCAATAGCACCGGGATTTGTTAACTCCTTGGGAAGTTCTTTAGACAGAGATTGCTTTTTTTCGCTTTCTTCATTCATCTGTATTGAATCGATACTAAGCGATTGTTTTTTATCGAAAATTTCTGCCATCAGGTTAGGATAATGTTCTTCTAAATGATCTTTATCATATTGGATTTTTAACCCATCCTCGCGTTCCACATTAAAACTTGAACCATCCTTTGTGCTTTTTTTATCCTTTCTATCATTCAAACTTTAGTCTTCCCTTAACAAATAAATCTTTTATTTCTAATTAAACTATAACTACTAAACCATAAAAAAATTATGTTGATGAGCAAATGAGAATACTCATTTCAGATAAGCTTGAGGAGGAAGGAATTAAAATTCTTGAAGATAAAGGATTTGAAGTTGTAAAAAATTTTAGCATAAGTCCTGAAGAGTTAAGACAGGACATCGAGAACTACGATGGCATAATCATCCGTTCGAGAACAAAACTTACTTCAGAAATCTTAGAGCGCGCTAAAAATTTGAAGGTTATTGGCAGGGCGGGCGTTGGATTAGATAATGTTGACCTTAATAAAGCGGCAGAAATGAAAATAAAAGTGTGTAATACTCCCGATGCCCCTTCGGATTCAGTTGCAGAATTGGCAATAGGTTTGATGTTAAGTCTTGCCAGGCACATTCCTAAAGCGGATAAAACGATGCACGACGGAAAATGGTGTAAAAACGATTATATGGGATTTGTTTTAAAGGGAAAAAAGGTTGGTCTGGTTGGATTTGGTAATATTGGACAAGCAGTAGCAAGAAAATGTTCCGCTTTAGAAATGAATGTAGGAATTTTTGATATTTTACCTGAACTCGTTCAAAAAGCAAAAGATTTAGGTTATACCGTATATCCATCAGTAGAAGCCCTTATTAAAAGCGTTCAAATCATTTCTCTTCACATCCCTGCAAATAAGCATACTGAAAATATCATAGATCGGGAAAAGATTAAGTTGATGAATAATAACACTATCATAATAAACACTGCTCGGGGTGCACTAATAGACGAACAAGCGTTAGTTGAAGCATTGAAAAAGAAAGAGATCGGGGGTGCTGGTTTGGATGTTTTCAAGGAAGAACCAACTAAAAATTACGATTTATGCAACTGGGACGATCGCCTCGTTCTTACACCCCATGTTGGTAGTTCAACAGAGGAAACTCAAATATCCGCAGCAATATCAATTGCAGAACAAATAGCAGAATTTTTGAAAAAATAATCTCTTTTTTCTTTAATTTCAAATTAAAAATCCATTATAAAAAATGGTAAAAAATTAAAATTATGTTATATTTTATTGAAACATACATATTTTGGAGCATATACTGATGAAGTCTGGATATAGCTATGTAAAGGAGACATTCGAAAAACACGAAAAATCATATCAAACACCTCAATGGTATCGAGGAATTCAATATCGAAAGGGAAAATCCATCGAAAGGATAGATAAACCTACTAATCTTACGAGAGCAAGAACTTTAGGTTATAAAGCAAAGCAAGGATATATCATTGTCCGATCGAGGATAAGAAAAGGTGGTGCTCATAAAGTAAGACCAAAGCAAGGGAGGAAACCTAGAGCGTTGGGAGTTTCAAAATATACGCCAGGAAAGAACTTGCAATGGATCGCAGAAGAACGAGCACAAAGGAAATATCCTAACATGCAAGTTTTAAATAGTTATAAAGTGTATGCTGATGGGAAGAATTGGTATTACGAAGTAATAATGGTTGACCCAAACCATCCAGTAATCCAATCAGATCCTAAAATTAATTGGATAACCGAACCACAGCACAAGAAAAGAGTTACTCGGGGCTTGACATCAGCAGGGAAAAGATCACGAGGCTTGCGTAAGAAAGGATGGGGTTCGGAAAAAACCCGCCCAAGCATAGGGGCAAATCAAGGAAGAGGAAAATAATTCCTTTTTTTTAATTAAATATTATATTGATAATAATTTATTTAACTTGTTTAGCGAATTCCAACTTACCTGTTGGTTTTTCTAAAACAAATCTTCCGTCTAAGATCATTTTTTTTAATTCTTTTGCTAGTTTAATTGCTCCATATCGATCTGATTGCCTTAAAACAATTGGGACCTCCTTCCCTTCGTATTTTATAGCTTTTAAATCGCATTCAAAAGCGTTTTCTTTGCATTCCATTACACAAACACCACAATTAAAACATCGAGATTTATCTATTCCTTTTTCAACTTGGAAAGCAAATGTAGGACAAATTTGTTCGATATTGCACTTTTCGCATTTTTTACAGTTGATAGAATGAAATTTAACCTGAAAATTATCATTCCAAACGTCTCCATAAGTTATTTCTCCTAATTTTTCACGACCAACTAAATTTAATATTGTTAATGGGATCTGCTTGTCTGATTTTACGATATTTTCAAATATGGATTCGTTAAGAATCGGAATCGGAACCGCAATCGAGCAAATTGGCTCTGGACCATATGATGTATTAAATGAACCCATATATTCGGGTTTCATACCATGAAAGTCTGCAATAGTCATCATATTTGGCTTTTGGACATAATTTCGTGTTCCAGGGCCGATTAAATGACCCATGCTCCCGTTTACTAAAACTGGCATTCCAACACCAAAAGTTTCAAAAAGTGGATCGTTTTGAAAAGGATTAAGGGCACCACAACCCGAAAAAGTAATTTGATTTGAATTTGGATCGAAGGGTAATACTGAGAAGATCGTATCAATCCGTTCTGTGGTGGGGTTTATCATTGCATTGTAATTTTTTATTGCTTGACGAGTCCCCATTAACCGTGCAAATTGCATGTCATCTAATGTCATGTCCTTGCGGAAAATCTTTCCTTCAATAGATTTAGCCACAACTTCAATCGATTTTCCTTCGACAAGTTCTCTGAATAAGGTCCCTCCAGAGTAATTATCCCTCGTTATGCTATGACCCGTGCCGTATATAATTAAATCGATTATCCCCAGATATTCGTTTGGACATGGTCCAGGAAAACCAATTATTCCGTTAAGAGAAATCTCAGTAAATTTTCTCACGATCTTCGGTTGGACTAGCCTAAAAGAAAATATTCCTGCGATTCCACTCATTAACCCTTTTGTTGCCGTTGTTACAACATCAACATCTTCGAAACTTATCTCTTCACCGTTTTTAACGGAGTCTAAGATTTCTTGGACTGTAAGTACTATCGCTTTCTTTTCTTTTATTTTTTTCCGAATTTCAGAGAGTTTTCTTTTTTTTTCCAAGATATGATATATAATTAAAAATTTTATTAATAATCTATCCTATTTTAAAACATTGAACAAGAACATTATTGAAAATTGAGGTTATCTTAATTGTCTTATTTTGAATCAAGATTGAGAATTAACATTGATGATTTTCAAGACATAAAGGAAAAACTCCAATTATGTAAAGTTCTTGGGATTAATTTTGTGATATTAGAATCATTAAAGGACGAAAAAAAAATTACTCCACAACTTAAGGAAAAAATTAATAATATTTCTGAATTGAACTTTTTTTATCGAATAAATATAAAACAAGACAAGATCGAAAACTATAAAAGAAGACTTAAAGCATTTGGTAGTGCGAATGATATAATTTCTGTTGAATCCTTGAATAAAGACATTCAAATTAGGGCAGCAAAAGATTCTAGAATAGATATAGTCTCATTTTCCGATCCAAACATTCTTAAAACACTCACACCAGGAATACTTTCATTAATAAAACAGAACAATTCTTTTATAGAACTCTCTCTAGCATCCATATTGAATAAAAACAGAGGAATTCAATCAAAGAACTTTCGATTATTATATAAATCTCTTGAATTAATAAGAAAACATCGAATTAAATATATAATTAGCGGAAACATTCATTCCACCTTTGATATAAGGCACCCAAGAGGTTTAGCAAGCGTGTGCAATACGCTTTTAGGACTTCCTTTAGGAGAAGCCAAAAAAGTCTTTATAACTTATCCAAATTTATTAATAAATAGAGTTAAAAATAGGATTGACAAGACAATAATTGAAGATGGCGTCCGATTAATAAAGAGGGAGGATTAAAAAGTGGTAAAAAGTGAAAGACCGAGATATATCCTATTCAAGATCATTTCTGAGGAAAATGCATCTTTAGACAAAAACGAAGTTCTTAAAAGTATTTGGTCATCAATTTGGCGTTATTTTGGAATGAAAGAGGCAAATAAGATTGGATTATGGTTAATCGAATTTAAAATGAATTTAGGGTATGGGATAATTCGCTGCGCCCATAATACAAAAGAATTAATCATTACGGCTTTAACACTTATAACCGAAATAGATGGAAGAAAAGTAATTTTATCGCCGATAAAAACATCAGGAACAATCAAGACAATAAAGAATTATATGCAAATGGTTCTATAGTTGCAAATAATGTTATTACCTATTGATAACTCATGTAAGAAAGTTAGGAAGGAATACGAGACATTTAAATTTCGTTAAATAAGTAACTAAATAATTCATCAAGCGTTTTATTTCGTTTCTAGCCTCGGAAGGTTTTGCATCGAGATAATCGTTTAATTCTTTAGGTCCAATAGCAACTAATAATCCAGATAAATCCTTTTCTCTTTTAATTAAAAACCAAAACGATTTATTTTTTTCGTTGTCCTTAACTAATAGAAGTAACCACGGATTATGAGTCCACTCTTCGTTATCGGGTGATATTACTTTCTCGATGGCTTTGCTTGTAACATAGTTTTTGGTCATTTTGATATTCTTCATTAATCCATCAAAATAACTTCTTTTGAGCTTTAAATATCCTTCAAAAAATGGTTTCGCATCGTACATTTCGAGTTCCTGATCCGTTGCATTGGTTTCTGAAAATTTCAATGAGATTTTCCAAGGATTCATGTTATTTTTCAATTTTTGGTTTTTTATATAGTTTTGACTTTTTGAAAAGAAATTATTATTATTGAAGAATCGGATATCCCATTCAATATGTTCTTTAGTATTATCATTTCTTGGGAATTATATTTCAAATGTAAATAACATTCATAAACCAGTACTTCACCAATCTTCAAGAGCCCTGAAGCGTGAATAATATCATAATCTTTTAGAATTTGAGGAAATTCTTTGATGATAGTATCTTCCCCATCTTGTATTTGTATTGTTAGCTTTATTATATCAGTTGTATTTTGAGGATACATAGTCATCTTCATACATTTTTCTGTTGTGGATTCAACAATAAACGCATGTGAATAATCCTTAAAAAAATGATGATTTTTAATTGGTATTCTCTTCCTAAAATTTCTATTAATTCTCAGAAGGATCGCATTTGAAATACTTTTTACCTTCTTCATTAAAGTGAAAAAAGCACTCTTGATTAATATCTTTTTCATTTAAACTTCATTCTAAAACTTGAATAATTAAATTTTCTTAATTATTTCATTTTTTGAATATAAACAATCCTCATTTTAGTATTAATTTTAAAATGATGAAAAAATACATATAGAAAATTTAGTTAGAATTCATAAATTTAAAATTACATTTTTTTTTAATTAATCTATCAAATAAATGGAATAATTATCGTGAAGAAAACAAGTAAAATTATAATAAGTTGTCTATTCGTTTTGTGTGTATTTCTTTCTTTTCTAGGTTCTATTGGAAGCGCACGCGGCATGTTAACAATTGACCCAAATTTTGGTAAAGCGCCAGTCATAGACGGGATTCTTGACACGGCTAAAGACGAGTGGGAGGACGCAAATAAAACATCAAGCCTCGATTTTTTAAACACGAGCTCAAATCCAAGCGAAGTTTGGGCAATACAAAAGGGTTCAAACTTGTATATTGCAATTCGTTTCAATTTAGAATTGCACAAGGAAACCGAATTTATTGGTTTAATGATTTCGAATAGCACTTCAAACGACACGATAAATTATAAAGATGCTAAAATAATTCAATTCACGAATATTTCAAACGGAGAATACGAATTCAATGATTATAAAGTCGACAACAATCTATTTACTCTTGATTCGAAACAAGATGGAGAAGGGGCGGGCGGACTTACAGGAATGGATGTATTTTACGAATTTAAAATCCCTTTAAAGATTTCAGACGATTCAGAAGATGTCAACTTAGAATACGATAATTCTTATTCATTCAATATCATTTACGGTGAATCGAATTTATATCCGAGTTCAATAAAAAATAACACGAATATTATCATTAATATTCTACAACCCCCAGCACCAGAAACAGATTATATAGAACTATCGCTCTTGATATTATCTATCATAATTTTTTCGGTTACAGGTATAATTATTATTGTTTATGCATTCAAGGTTCTTACCATTAAAAAGCATATTAGGAGGATTGTTCGATAAAATGCCAAAATTTGAAAAAGAAAGTAATGAAGATAAAACCTCGATTCTTGACGAGGCCTTTGCATTTCGATCTGCGAAAGTAACTCTCTTTTTAAGCGTGATCTTTTTCTTAATATCGCTTTTCTTTAATTTAGTAGACATATTTTCCTTATTGGCGTTAAGTGATACTGTATTACTTGATGTTGTTAATCATATTATAAAAATAGCGGCATCCTTGTTTTTCTTTTTATCTATGACGACTTTTTTGGGAAATTATGGAGACCTATTAGGAAAACCCCTTAATTGGAAGTTAATGATTACTGTGTTTCTATTTTCATTGCTCCAAACGATTAGAAATTATTTGGTCTTAGGGATAACATTCATTGGGTTGATAATAATTGTAATTTATTTTTACTTGATCCAAGAGCGTTAACAAATTCTATTTAAAAAATGAATTCAGTTTCCCTTTACATTGGACATAGAGGTTGTATAGAAAATTGTGAGGAAAACACATTACTCGCGTTTGAAAAAGCACGAGAATGTGGTGCAAATTTTATTGAACTTGATGTTAGGCGAACAAAAGACAACAGATTAATCGTAATTCACGACTCAAATTTAATAAGAACAACAAATGGAAGTGGAGAAGTTCATTTAATGGATTACGAGGAAATTTTAAAATTTAGCACTAAGATCGAACATCTTAAAATCCCCCTATTAAGTGATGTTTTAGAGCAATTCCAAAGCAAGATAAAATTCATTGTTGATCTCAAAATAGACGACATTTGGAAAGATGTATCTACTCTCATACTTGAAAAGGGATTATTGAATGAGTGCATTTTGAGTAGTAGGAACTTAAAGGATTTGCTCGATTTCAAGCTTCAATGGTCCAAAGGTGTTGTTTGTTTTAATATTACAAAGGGAATTGGATATACATTAGAGCAATTACTTACAAGCAAAGTTATACCTGAAAATGTTGATATGATTAGTTTAAGTTCAGAATTAGTTAATTCTAAATTTATAGAAACATGTCATAAAAATGGCGTTCTAGCCTTATCGTGGAATTTTAGACAATATAAAAATTCCTTAAAGGAGATTAAAAAAATCATTAAAATGGGTATTGATGGTATTCTATTTGATGATTGCATCAACATTCCCTTCATAAGAAAATGGGCTCAAAAAGAATTTTTATGATTATTTCCTATCTAATTATTGTTTATAATTGAGGATCCCGAGGGAAGGCATAAAACAATCTCATCTATCGAAAGAAGTTTGATCCATTTCTTCATTTTTGACTCAGAACCCTTGAGAAAAAAAGTTTTCAATTCTTTCGCAATCTTTCCTTTTGATAATCCCGTTTTTGAGGGCTTAATCACGACGATCTCTCCATTTTGATGTTTTTCTATTGCTTTTCTTGGCCCACAAACTAATTTAGGATATAATATTCTTGTTCCATCATTGTTTGTTGTACCTAAATCATCAAAATCTAAAGATATTGCGAGTTCTATTTTTGCGTTTTTAATTACATTTTTTTTCCAGAAATCATAAACGATCCTTTTGGTAAATATTCCCCAGAAGGAGGAGTCTTTGAAACTTGTTCGGGACGAACATAAAAAACATCAACTAAACCCCACGATTCTTTCCACGCTCGAGAATAACTAGCAACAAAATCTGCAGCTTCAGTGATAGAATTTTCTGGAATTTCCATATTTTCTGGATTTTTTAAAATTGTTAATGGAGAGCCAGGAAAGTTAGTATGAAAAACGAGGTCGTGAGGATCTATATATTTTTTAAAAATTGTTTCATTGGAGGAAGCGTCTTTTCCACCTACTACAAGAAAACCTTCAGATGTAAGGAACCAATGAAATTTCTCAAACCATTTTTTTTTCGGTTTTTTAACAATAAAGTACACATCTATTTCAATTAACTCTTTTTCTTCTTTTAATTTCTCAATTTTAGCTCTTGTTTGTTCCATCGCAGGTAAGGTTCCTTTAATCTTTTTATCAGCTTTTTTACCTTTAGCGTATATGATGCTAGCATTTTCTCCAATACTTTTTGCGA
>JAEOUI010000179.1 GCA_016839425.1 Promethearchaeota archaeon | reverse complement strand
CCACGCCACATGCTTGACACTCAATTATATTAAAGCGTTAATCTTTTTATTTCACGGCCTTTATAAATCTGCCATCAAGCAGTACAATTTTACAGAAGAATTGGCAGATATTTATGGAGACGAGAAATTAAAGCTAAAATGTGTAATTGGAAAAGCAATATCAATCTATATTGATGGGACAGAAAAAGACGCAGCAATGAGCATTATGGAAGAAATTTCTAATATGGACTTAGAAAGCAATCACCAAGACGCGATAGTGGTGTTTAGCGAATTAGGGGATTATTTTTTAGCGCTTGGGCACTCTCAAATTGCAGCTAATTTATACAATCAAGCACTCGAAATTTCTATAGATTTTAAAATGGATTTTAAAAGCGAAATCTTGATAGAAAAGTTGAAAAGATCTTACATAGCAACCGTGCTTGAAGGATATTCAGCAACGGATGCTGGAGAAAAATTAGATGTACTCCTGGATAAAGCATATAATGTAAGAGATGTGGAAAAATATAACGAACAAATAAAAAAAATCGCAAGCTTTAATGTACTTTTCTATAAACCTTTCGAATATATATCAGGTAAGAAGAAAGTCATTCCTTTCAGCAAGTTGCCAAAAGAACTCAAAGATGATTTAGAAGTGGTTCATTTTGAAAAATCGAACGAAAATAGTGATGAAATATTGTTTATCGTGTCTCATTACGAATTAGGGCTTTTGGGAGTGAAATGTAAAACAGAAATGTCTATTCAAGGTATAGCAGAGAACTATTCTCTGAAGATCAAACCAACTGCGCGCGTTAAAATTTACAAACCTGACGATGTTTCGAAAGATGTCTATCTCATTCGAGCTATTGTGGAGATTACTAAAAAGGACGAATGTGAGATAGTTTACACGCTACCTTCTTTCTTCAAGCAATTGAATTTATGATGGCGCTGATTTAATTTAACCTTACAAAAAGAGACCAATTGCAGTACTCTATAAAAATGTACCCAATAAACAAATTTTGAGTAATCTGCAATTAATATAATAAAACTTATCCTTTTCTTAAATTTTTATCTCGTTGAGCGATTTGATGTCCGTGGACGGCACAACTTATGCAGTAATATTTTTTTGTCTGGGCACCGAGTATTATCGTACCAGATTTTTTAAGTTCTCCATACATTCTGGCGTCAACCAACGAAGTTCGACGCGTTACCGCCTTGGCCTTGCTTCGAGCAACAAACCTGCCGCATTTAGAGCATTGTACTTTATTGAAATTACCCTTGCTACTTCCTGTTTTTCCACCACTTTTTCTTTTCTTTGGCATGTCCTACCTCCTTTTCTTTGATTTACCGAATGATCCTGTACTTGTGTTGGAAAATTAAGCAAAACTTAAATATTTTGTCATTTCCCCCAAATGACCCTTCACGAGGGGGATTGAGACTTTTATGGATAGAACTTTATTGAGAGCTTCCAATTTCCTCGTTTAATTTATTAAAAACAAAATAAATGCGCTGTCCTATGGTTATTGCTAACAATCCTAAATAGATAAGAATCGCTATCGTAAAAAACAAAGTTGTTGGGGTTCCTGTGAAAAAATCCGATAAAAAATATGTCCAGCATTCAATAATCAATATTATCCATAAAAAAATCATTCTTTCGGCACGTTCCATCCAGCCAACGCCTTTCATGTCGAGTCCCTCGTTTTCGGCTCGCGAGCGAATGTAAGAAATCATTATGGTCATGAACAACAAGAGGAACCCAAAAGCGTAATTAACTAAATTACCGTAAATCATACCTAAAACAATTGCGGCGTCTGAAATCCTGTCCAAGTTTGAATCTAGAAATGCTCCCGCTTTTGATGCCTTTCCTGCTTTTCTAGCTAAATTTCCATCTAATATATCAAATATGCCAGAAAATGCAAGCATTAAAGGAGAAACCCACGCAAAATAAATATTTGAGCGAGTAAATCCAAGGGCTATAAAGATTGCGGCACCAATAGAGCACAAAAAACCAAAATATGAGAGCGTGTTTGGTTTTATTCCTTTCTTTATCAGAAAGTTCACGGGACCGTGAGTAAGTTTTTCAACAAAACCGTTTTGAAGCTCTCTTTTTGCTGATTGATAGTTATTGTGGCTCATGCGTTAAATCTTCTATAAATGCTTTAAAAATAATAACATAAAAAGTTCTACCTAAAATAAAAAATTTATTTTTTCTTATCTAAATGAATTTGAATGAGACGAATGATACTACTTGCCAAATAGGATTTTGAACCAAAACTTAATGTGGTTAGGCCAAGGCGTTGCAATTCCTCAGAATCAACAAAATCGCCTGTTTGGTTACCTACTACGAAAACTCGGTTTTTGGAAGGAATTAATGTGGTTTCGTTAAAAAAATCCCTTCCTCCCTCTTTTAAGACATAAATTTTATATCCATTTTTTATTAGTTGCTTGATCGTATCAAATATATTTTTATCATTTTTTAATACAGACCAAAAAGATCTTTTTTCTTGATTTTGAATTAATTCTACAATCAATTTTGCGAGTTTTAACTCGGTTTTTGGAAATATATTATAATCTAACTTGTTTGTGTCGAAAATAAGGTTCCCATAACGCTCAAGAAAAATCCAAATTTGAGTATCTTGAGTGAAGGAATCCTCGTTAAATAATGCTGCTAAAATGCACCTTGCTATGACATCCAAGCGCCCCGAAGATCCTGGAAGATCCTTGATCAAATAATTATCTAATTTAATAGTATCCGATTTAATAATGAATATCGTACTCAAGGAGGATCAACTATTAAACTATTAGCGATTTGTACATTATTGAAGTTAAAAACCTAAAAAAAATTTTCGCTAAAAAAACTTTAACGATATGGATGTAGACTTTCTCCTTGAATTTCGAATTTGGTAGATTTTGCTTCAGCTGTATTAATAGGTGTTGCGATCTTTTTCATTAGTATTCAAATGTTAGAGAAATACGATAAAAACTGAAGCAATCCATTTTACAAAAACATTTATAGGACTGCTTTTTCTATTTTTTTAAATTTCAAGTCGATAAATAATCGAAAAAAATCGTGTAAAATGCACTTGGTTCTCTCTTATTTTCATAGGATTAAAGGTCCAAATATATATCTTTCTTTTCCAGAGGTACAATTAGAACAGGACATCATCAATAAGCTAATGAAATTTTTCGATCTTGACATTAACGAAACATTTTTTGAAATCGTCTTGATCAACAGAAAGCGTAGGATATTAAACCTTTATTTTGAAATACCCTCTGAGTGGGCTCGTGGAAAGGTCGAAATGGTCATGCTTTCTCTAATAATGAAAATCGAGTATGATTCTCGCTTGACATGGTCCTTCTTAGTAGATGCGTCCCATAAAATCATTTCAACACCAAATATATACAAGGCATTTTATAAGCACGATGATTTCAGGGAGGAAGATATCGAAATAGATGTGTATTATGAAACTGTAAGAAATATTTTATTCGATTGTCTAGATGGGCTCATTGAGCGCATGGAACGAAAAAGTTAATCTTTAATTGCTTGGCGCAATACCTATCTATTGGGAAAGCGATGACGAAATAATTGCATTATCGAGGACTTTTAGGACGCTTGGATGATTAAAAGTGCAAACAAATGCAAACATTCAGAGTTTCAATAGTCAATACTCGTCCTGCAATACATATGGGCTCTTTACCAAGCAACGGTGAAAACCTACGCGATGAGGTTTGAGTCAGATTTCCCAATTGCAGATATGATTATTTCCCAAAAGGCGTGCGAGTTAGCTCCTGACACGAGAGAACGTTTTTGACGGCAAGGTATCTCCTTCGTATGAAAAAAGCGTGTTAGTGTCTCAGGCAACAGCGTGCGCTGATTTCATCAAAAATTAAAAACTATTAGAATGTAAGGTCTGAAGAGAGCAATTCTTTTAATTTTTCGCTTGAACTCGCTTGTTCGTCGTTTAAATAAGATGATAAAATTTTAGCAATTTGGGGCGCCCATCTTTTTAGAAGAGCGCGAATGAATCCTATTTGAACCATTGGATCGGTTGCTACACACAAAACTCCACTACCTACCTTCGCCGAAAATATCATACCATCTTTATATTCCGTGATCTGAACGCATATCCCTCCGTATCCAAGTATTTGGCCCTGTTCTTCTCCTGCAACAAATACCGCTCCTCCAATAGCCCCAATCTTTTCAACCGAAGTATCATTATCGAGAAAATGAAACTTGGACTCGCTTAAGATGGTTATACCTGTCTCGTCAATAATGAGCGCGTGTTTTAACCCGGCCGTGCTATTAATGATAGTGTTAAGTATTTTTTTTAATATTTGTTCGTCTTGAGTGTATCTCACATTCATCTCTCGCTTGTTTCTACTTTTTGAAGATTGCATTAGTTGATCTTTTATAGAAGCTTGAATTGTGAAACTTTAATTCTTATACATTTAATTTTAAAAAAATTCGTTCAAATAAATTTAGCTATATTTGGAATATGTTATCCTCAATAGAATGCGCAATTTTTTTTCGATTAAAAAAGTGTTTGGAGGGATAAAATCTTGTCAATTATTTTGTTTTGAATGGATAACTTGGAATTTTTTTTTTTTTTTAACAACAGAAGCAATTTAATGGTTTTTTCCTTGTTAAGGTCTTTAATAAGTTTTATATGGTTTTGATCGAAAGATTTGCTTTTTCTGTCGGAAATTGCCATCAAGGCTAATTTATTTTCTATTAAATTTTTAGGTTCGTTTTTTGGAATTTTTGAAGATAATATGAAACCATCCTTATCGCAAATGACACCTGCGTAAAATTGATCGGAAAATTTTTTTGATATATTGTATAAAAAATAATCTACTTCGTTTTCGCTAAGTAATTTGACCATAAATTAACACGAATTTTATTTGATAGTTCTTTTTGAATATCAAATTTGTATGTATTGATAAACCTAAATGTCATTTAAGTAATATCCATGTGATTATCAAGGAAAAAATAAGAAACAGATAAAGTTGTTTAATCTCTCTTTTTCTTAAGGGAAATCGATAAATTTAGGCTTTCAACAAGTTCAGAAAGACGATTGCGTACGGTTACTTCCGTGACTCCCGCAGCTTGAGCAATTTCCTTCTGGGTCCTACGCTCTCTTATGAGCATGGACGCGGCATAAATTGCGGCTGCACATAATCCTACCGGAGCTCTTCCAGATGTAAGGCCCCTTCTTTCAGATTCGTTTATGATTTTTTTTGCTACTTTTTGGCATTCGGAACTTAAGCGGAGCTCAGATATGAATCGAGGTAAAAAATCTGAAGCCTTAGTAGGGTTCAAGTTCAAGAAGAGTTCCATCGAAATGAATCTAAAAGACCTGCTAATTTCTTTCTTATCAACTCGAGCAACTTCTGCAATCTCGTTTAATGTTCGCGGAACTTGAAATCTCCTGCAGGCTGCGTACAAGCTTGCTGCGGCAACTCCTTCAATGCTTCTTCCTCTAATAAGGTGTTTTTCCACGGCATCTCTATAGATCTTTGCTGCACTTTCCCGAAGATTTTTCTGCAAGTCAAGATTGGATGCCATCCTATCGAGTTCGCTGAGGGCAAAGGTCAAATTTCTTTCCGTGGCGTCTGAAACTCTTATCCTGCTCTGCCATTTACGGAGTCGGTAAATTTGACCCCTCAATTTTGCTGGAATTTCTCGGCCAAAAATATCCTTGTTTTTCCAATCGATCATGGTGCTTAAACCCTTGTCGTGGATCATGTAAGTCATGGGTGCTCCCGTACGAGTTCTCTTTTTTTTTTGGTCAGAATCGAAGGCACGCCATTCTGGACCTCGATCGATGTGCTTTTCGGAATGAACGAGACCACATTCTTCGCAAACCGTGTGGCCCCTATTTTCATCAAAAAATATATGCATGCCGCATTCAGAACAAGTTTTTCCATCAAGAGGCTGTTCTTTCGTGAACATTTTTAATTCTTTCCAGCTTGAAATAAATTACACACCTTCAGGTTGTTGTAATCGTTAAGTTATTTTGGCATATAAGCTTAAATTGGGATTAAATTCAAGGGCTTTATTCGAACTTACCGATATAAACGGGAGATCAACTGGACCAAAAATGTCTTTAATGCGTCCAATTTCGTCGTAATTTTCGTCGTAAATTGGTTTTTTAAAGATTTTTTCTAAGTCGCGATTCCATTTTTTCATTCGAAAAATAAGATGTTTTCTTGACTTTCCGAGATAAAACACATCTAATTTAATCCAGTTTTTCAAGGCTCGAAGATATCCCACAATCATTTGTTATATGTTATTTCTTTGTAAACCTATATTCAATTTAAAGGTAATTATTTTTCACATCTAAACCCAGTAAAACCTCTACTTGAGTATTAACGCGCATGAAATCTTTAATCATTCTTTAGAATGTCCTAAAGCTATTTAAACTGAAATTCTCGTGGACTTTTTGTTGGATAAATATCAAATACAATCTTTTTGAGTTTCATACAAAAAATAACAGTCACAATTACTTGTAATATTGTTAAGAACTCGAATATCTTGTGTTGCAACGAATCTTTTTAGCAATTCTAACATATATTCATTACATTTTTTATTTGCACAATTGTGAATGCCTCTTTGAGTCCCAGCACCCGAAGGATCCGACACTACCTTTATTTTTTTTAAATCCTCCGCTTTAAGGGCTTTTTTAAGGCAAGAAAAAAGAGAGTAATACCAAGGAGAACGATATTTGTTTTGTTTCCACATGTATTCCACAAGTGATCCTCTTTGAATATTAACTGGATTTATGGAAATAGTATTGACACCCAAGTCAATACAAGTTTTAATTGAATCAACACAATCATCAATTGCACTTTGTTCGGTTAAAAATGGGGGCTTAAATAACAAATAAACTTTTATTCCTATTTCGAATTGTTTACATTTTGAAATTACTTGTTTGAAGTCTTTTAACAATAATCCTTTATTAACATATTTGTTTCTCACTTGATCATTGGTCGTTTCCAATCCAAACGCAATTTCTACTTGCTTGTATTTCAAACTATTAGAAAGTTCCTGGAGGATTTCAGAATTTATGAATTCCACCCTTGATTCTAAAACAACTTCTTTAAACTTATCGTTTTTTGCAATACGTTTATAGATGTGTTTTCTTACTTGAGTATTTATCTCTGATTCGTCGAAAAAGCTACCTGAATTAAATATTTTAATCACATAATCAGAGGAGTCCCTTTCAATTTCTTCTTGCTTACTATTCAAGGCGTACTCAAATTGTTCTATTAAGTCTCCTTCTGAGAGCTCAACGGTACTAGTGTCTTGGATATATCCACACATCGAACACCCGCCATTTTCACTTAGAGCCCATTTACACCCTCTTGTGCGTAGTATAATCGTAAACTCCTTTCCTGGACCATCGTGGAGGCGATCTTCTTTTATCCAAAAAGCAACTGGTCTTTTCAGTTGTTCAATTGTGAAATCCTTTCTTTTTCGTAATGCCTTATGTCGAAGGATAAATATTTTTTCTGTTATTGGCGAATCAAATTCATTTTGTTTTTTCATAAATTTTAGCAATCCTCCCACTTTTTGAATTTATCAAATGATTAACGCTTACGAGTGATATTCCAACACCAATGATGTTTTCTTTTGATTTATTCAACACGATAATATTTGTTTCTGGTGATATGTTATTGGCGAACTCAATTATTCCAGGTCGAAATAATGTAGTCCCTGTGATTCTTTCACCGTTAAAAACAATCTTATTTGGAATATCGGGCATCAATTTTTCAGCACCCTTTAGTGTTAATAAAATTTGACCTGTCTTATGCTTTAAAACTCCCAATTTCTCTTTAGTTGACACATCAATCAGTTCCATTTGAGTATTTGCTCGATTATTTCTTGTCTTTATTCCGTTCTTACAAATTTTCTCTCCCGCACCCAATCCAAACTGGAAATCGATTATTTTTAGTAAACTCCTTATCCAATAATCAAAATTTTTCAGTTCATTCTCTATATTTAAGTTTGATTCTTCAATTACTTTTGTTATTGTTGTTTCTAAGGAACGTAATGAATCCCTTGAAGTCGTCCCTCCAGTTATATTTGTAAAGATTATTGGGTTATCCACGAGCCTTTTTACTCTCGATATTATTTCTAAATATTGTCCATCTAAGTGGCATATGACAGGTATGTTTGTGTTATATTTTTTTATAAGTTTTAAAATCATTTGAGAAGCAATTTTCAATTCTTCCTCGTCCCAATATCCTGTAACCGAAATATCGTAACAGTTAGCAGGATAGATCCTTTCAAGTTGTCTTGGAATTGCCCCTAAAGGAGAAGTTAGGATGATCTCTTGAATAAAATTAAATTCAGGAATCTTTCTCAACACTCCCAAGAAAAAACGATGTGATTTTGACTCTGAATAAGGTTTTTTTGCAGAACAGGGCAATACGATTATGAGTTTTGTATGAATTTCGGGTGTAAATCTCTCTATGATTCCCTCTCGAAAGCAATTAAAATCGGGACGTTCGTAAGAACTAGGCCCAAGGACTTTTACGACCTTAACATCCTGTGTAATGGGTATTTCGTTCCGCAATTCGCTAAAAAACTCCTTATCAATTATCTTTAAAGCGGAAATGAGATTCATATCGTCTTGACAGCATTTCTCCACGTAACTGCGAAAATCTTCTGTAGATAAATATTGTCTGATCTTATTCATTGATTCGTAGCCCGTATAGAGGTTATGTATTACAATAAGAAACGCTTTTTCAATAGAGTTTTTTTCGTCTGTCAGGTTTTGAAGCTTAAAACATGCATCACACGAACATGGCAAGTATCGAATTTTATTAAAAGGTAACAAGTGTTCTATTGTATCGTATAAAAACTCGGCTCCTTTTAACATCGAATAAGACCCATTTAGGATGTCAATTCCTATATAAGCTAAAAAGGCATAATGCTTTGGAAGAACGCTACCAGAAGCCATAATGGCTAAATTCCGATCTAATCTTAACTTAGTGTTAAATAATACTTTTAAAACAAAACGATATTGCCCGAGATTATCAAAGATATCTGAGAAATTTAACAAAACAATATTTTCGTTGTAAGTAATGAGGTCAATATACTCATCTAATAACTCTTCAATTTCAAATAATCGAATTGTTATTCCAAAATTTATTTTAGGATATTCCTTGATGAATTTTTTAAGCTGTTTTATATGGTTCTCGACTTCTCTGAAAGCAAAAGTTTTATTAATGGCAAAATTAGGATTATTAAAAGGAATTACGGGAAGAATATTACCGTTTTCGAATATATTTCTTTTTTCTTCAAGGATTTCTATAAAAGT
>JAEOUI010000178.1 GCA_016839425.1 Promethearchaeota archaeon | reverse complement strand
ATCGAAAAATCAGTTGCTGAAAAAGCGTTTGCAACCGACATGAGGCGGGAGCGCGACGAGCAGCGAGCTCAAATCAATCCCGATGTGGAAGGTGCTGCCAAGGCCATCGAAAAATCAGTTGCTGAAAAAGCGTTTGCAGCCGATATGAGGCGGGAGCGCGACGAGCAGCGAGCTCAAATCAAACCCGATGTGGAAGGTGCTACCAAGGCCATCGAAAAATCCGTTGCTGAAAAGGCGTTCGCAGCCGATATGCAGCGGGAGCGCGACGAGCAGCGAGCTCACACGCATGCTGACATCAAAGGCATTGGTGAAAAAATCGAACCAAAAATAACTTCCATTGAAGAAACCAAAAAGGAGAGAAATCTCTAATTTTTTTTACTATTACTCCCATAGCAAGCTAATATTACTATTATAGGCTCTAGCTTGACTTAGATCGAAGCTTTTTAAGCGATACTTGTAATTAACCATCGCAGGATCTACTACTCCATTAAACCTACTTATTTTAGGGCCAAATCGAAAATAAAAGTCATTTACAATTTCGTGAATATATTGTTTTTCTACATTTAGATTTGTTTTTTTTGAGATTGCAATTACCAGAAGCCTTTCCTTACGTTCGTATAATATACGCATGTTTTTAAAATTGATTTCTTGAATTTCTTCTTCTTGATTTAATTCATTTATAAACATGTTCATGGCGTTCAAGAAACTACTAATAAGGTCTTCAGGAGTATCCGAAAAGTTATGCTGTTTTGAAAACTTGCTACTTGCAAATAAGGCTCCGGTGTGATTGTCGAGAATGTAAATGGCGTGAAAAATATTCTCTTCGGGATTTATCTTATTTAGATTGAATCCAGTGGAATTGTTAATCGGGCCATTTTTCCATTTTAATACCATGCGATTTGTTCTCGAATTCTATATTGTATTAAAAAAAAAATAGAATGGTTTTATTAAAAAAAGTATATCATCCAAATAACATGTATTTAATGTATTATTTAGAACATTATTTATTGAGATAATTTAGTATAAACTATTAATCAAGAGATTTAACCAGAAAAGCTTTATTACTTTGATTCATATAGGTAATTTATACAGAACTCCTCCTAATTGGAAATAATTAAGCAAAAATTAGGAAAAAATATATTAAAGAAATTAATTTATTTATTTTACATAAAAAAAACAAAATACACAAAATATCGTGACCATTATCATGGAAACTGACGAACTGAAAAATAAAATTTCTTCGGGTTTGATCATATCAAAAGATCAAATGAATAATAATCCCATTTTTCCTGCTGAAATTAAAGCAGAAATTACAGAAACGCCGTTTTACCTGCTGATTTACATTCCCAGAGAAGACGTGATAAAAATTAATTGTTTTCCCTTAAAGACGGATACGATAAAAAAGATTCTCATCAAATTAACGGAATTCTCGCCCGATCTCGTAAAGGGTATTTCTAATGTTCTCAAAGAACTTAATTTAAGCAACGATATCATTCACACGACTGGATTGTGTTATGAAATGGAAAAATGCTTTTACGAGACTTACATATCGGGCGAAGCTTTTAAATCTAATGATCTAACAGAACAGATCAAGCAAAAGTTTAATGCCATTGCAAAAGTTATTGATGTGCTCGTAGAAGACATTCCAAAATCCTGAAATTTGCATTAAAAGATATTGATTGAAAAGTTACTCACTTTTTAATAACTTCCCATTATTTTGTTCTCTTCCTTAAAAAATCTTAGTCTAAGTCAACTCATTCTGTCTTGATTCCGCTCAAAGATCGCCAAACCTTCCAAAATACAAGCCACATGATTACGAATAAGAAAAATGATGTTGCTAGTGTATATCCACCAATAAAAGCGTCAACAAAAATTATGAAAGGGATACCCGCACTCGAAAAACCAAGCATGTAGCCGTAGCCCCAGAATCTATTCTTAAGAGAAATGATTATTCCTGGTACCGTTGTCGTAAAAATTACAGAAAAATAAGCCGGAATAGCAGAAGGTGAGTAATTGCTCTCCACAACGACAGAAAGAATCACTAGCATGTTGATCCACGAGATGATGAAGCCTATTGCGAAAAAGACTACTGTTACAACATCGATTTTAAATTCGGGCTCCTCCCTTCCTATCGTCTGTTCCTTTCTTTTACTTCCTTTCATATGACTTTCATTTATCGTTAAATAATTATTGTATTACATGAAGTATTGTTTAATATTGTTTTTATTAAAATGATTTTCTTAAACCCTAATAACTTTAAAAGAGATTAAAATAATTGAAATAATATTCGAGAGGGAATAGAACTCATAATTAACTTCATAAAAGGAAGTTGTTGTAATATTATACTACAACTACAAAAACAAGGATAAGATTTTTAGAAATATAAACAATGTATATAATTATTTTTCTGAATGAAATTCTATCATTAGATAGAAGAGAGATTTGAATAAGATGTTAACATGCAAAATATTGTTGTCTTCTATTTTAAGTGCTTGGATAATTTCTGCAATTATTTTTATAATTTGGAAATCTGTGAAAAAAAGTAATTTTCCAAAAGGGACTATTGTAATTAAGAATCCAATTTTAAAAGATGATAATATTATTCCTGGAAATAAAACAACTCAAATATTGGCGACTATGGCTCTTAGTTCAAGTAGCGTGTTATTTATCTTATTGATAGTTTTATGCATTTTTAATATTAATGGTATCATCCCATTAATTCTTGCATTTAACTTTCCTGTTTGGTTGAATTGGATTGGTATATTCGGTATTTGGATTTGTTATGGATGGGGTATATTAGTAATGATCTATAATGTGAATTATATCGCACTCTTTAAACCAATAAAAGGCGAATATAAATTGGCTACAGGAGGACCATATTCAATTATACGACATCCAATGTATACAGAGAAATTTTTTGTTCTCATTTTCATCTTTATTGCATCTGGGATATGGATTTCTATAATTTGGTTAATCTTCTTTAAATGGGTTTATAATCAAGCTAAATACGAGGAATTGGTATTATTTAAAATGTTTAGTCCTGAATATGAAAATTATATGAAACAAACAGGTCGTTTTATACCGAAATTACAAAAAAATTAAATATTTAAGGAGAATCTTAGTTCTTACAACTAAGATAACTCTATTTATAGTAGGAATGAGAGTTGTATAAATATTTAACCAATACTAAAGATATGAGATTTTTAACCTAAAAGATTTCGAATTCTTAAAGATCGTAGTTATTGCGATTCCTTGCTTCTCACCATAAACTAAAAATCCATTTTATGCCGACTAAAGATACTCTAATGCTTAAATTTTAAAAAAAATAATGGGTGACAATTCCATAAGCTTTAAAAATTCAAGTAGCATACTTATCTAATTAAAAAAAATTATAATTCAAAGGTTGTGTTTGCATCAAATGTTCATTCCCGAAAATCTTGATAATATCTCCATATCCGAATTAGAATCTCTATCATGGTATGAGATCACGAGTAAAATGGGAGTTACTTCTTTTAATTTGAATGGAATAAAGCCTTTAGAAAGCATTGCAAAATTTATTCATATTGGAAAGGACTCGGTCATATTATTGGTTGGTTGTGGAGCGGGTGGTACTGCTATACACCTTGCAGAGAAAACGGGGGCGAAAGTTTATGGTATTGATATCGCCGAACAATCAATCAAGGAGGCTCAGGAGTTAGCCAATCGTTCCCCTGCTAAGGATCTATTGCATTTTCAGGTGGCAGATGCCCATTGTATGCCTTTTGAATCCTCATTCTTTGATGTGGTAATCACGGAATTCGTGGCATTTTTTCTGCGTCTTGAGGCATTTAAAGAAATGCTCCGCATATTAAAGCCAAGAGGAATCCTTGCATTATCCGAGCTTATGAAAGATCCCAAGACTACTCCCTTTGCAGATCGGAAAATCAAGGAGGCTGAAGCCATTCAGTCTGAGATCACTGGATATATGTTTCGCATTCCTCCGATATCCGAATATGAGGGAATCTTGAAGGAAGTTGGACTTCAGAATATTCATATTATCGCTCGATTTGATCGTCCCAAAACAAAGGATCTTGTAGAGGCCGTCGGCGGATGGAAAAACCTGTTGAAAATTATCAGGATTATGATAAGATTAATGCGGAAAAGCAAAAAATTACGGAAGATGTTCATCAACCAAGGAAAGGTCAAGAGAATCTTAACGCAAAATAAAAAGACCGCTCGCTTCATATTACGAGTCGTAATGGTGGGAGAAAAAACGGGTTGAAAAATGTTTATAGATCTGAGAACCCTCCAACCAAAATAATATTGGAACAATATGATCTAATCATTACCATTAAATAACTTAGGGTAGTCTTTATGAATTTTGAAAACATCAAAAATTTTACCAAATCAATAGAATATCACACAATGTTAAAATGGATCTTATTTTTATTTATCGATTTAAAATACATAAGACAATACTAGGATATCACTAACTCATATACCTATTTACGCGAAATGATAATTTCACGAAGATTTGATAATTAAAACTGTATCAAAGCAAGTAGACTTCTAAAAATATTCAAAAAATTGATGAATTTAAAGAAAAAAGAAAAAAGACATTTGAAAAATATGAAAATAATCATCCATTTTCTGATAGTAAAATTCGTGAAAAAATAAAAATAACTCTTATTAAGAAAGGACTAACCGTCAATAAAGAAGAAATAACTGAATATAAAAAATATAAAAACAAAGTTAGATAATATACAGAAAAAGTAAAAAAAGAATTATATAATAATTGGGATGGTCTT
>JAEOUI010000177.1 GCA_016839425.1 Promethearchaeota archaeon | reverse complement strand
TTTTAAAATCAGAAGATCCCTTTTTATCTAACAATCAACAACTTTGGTTAATTATTAAAAAAAAAATAAAAATGCTAGACAATTAATCGATTAAACGATATTCAAATTTATTAGTAATTTTTAAAAATATCTAAAAAAAATTGGTTGAAATATAAAATGAGCGAACAAAAAAAGCTGAAAGTCGGTATCCTTAAAAATGGAACGATAGGGAGCTCTCTATTACTTGCCTTTTTAGTGGACGAAAGAGCCGAAGGCACTAGATTAGACATCCGCGAAGTAACTTCAGGACCTAAAATGCATCCTCCAGAAATATGTACCCAATCCATGGAAGAATTGCTAAAATGGGGTCCAGAACTCATCATAATGTCCTCACCAAATGCGGCCTTAAAAGGACCTCAAGCAGCTAGAGAAATGGCAGGGTCCATCCCTACTATAGTGATTTCCGATGCACCTGCTAAAAAGGCATTAGATGAGATCAAAGAAAAGAACATGGGATACATGTTGGTGAATTGTGATAGCATGATCGGGGCACGTCGACCATTCTTAGATGCAATTGAGATGAGTTTGTTCAATTCGGATTTATTGAAGATGCTGGCCATTACGGGAGCACTTCAAGTAATTATAGAGGAATTGAATAGAGTAATCATGGACTTGCTAGAAGGAAGGCAACCTGTTTTACCACAATTAATCATTGATTCTCAAATAGCTACAGAAAGAGCTGGTTTTCTAAATCCTTATGCACGTTCTAAAGCAGTTGCTGCATTTGAGATTGCTTCTCAAGTCTCTTCAATAACTGGAAAAGCCTGTTTTGTCCTTAAAGAAAAGGAACAATACTTGCCACTGCTTGCTGCAGCCCACGAAATGATGAGAATCGCAGCAAAAATGTGCGATGACGCCAGAGAAATCGAAAAATCAAACGACACTGTCCTAAGAACTCCTCACCACGCAAAACAAAAATTATTAAAGAAACGTGGTTTGATGGATAAAGAAGAATAGTAAAATTAACCTAAATTTTACTTTTTAATTTCTAATTTCATATTTTTCAATATTATCTTTCTATTTTTTTTAAATTCTTGAAAAACAGAATAAGTAAAAGTAAATAATAGTAAATTAGTGTTTAATACAGTTAAAAATCAGACGCTCTAAGATATTTTCTCAGATTTTCAAAATCATCCCCATTAAGGGAGTTCATTACTGCTCCGAATACCTCTGCTTTCTTATTCTTTGTAACTGCCATCAGAACGGCTCCATCAGAAACTTCCTTAATCAACACATAACATATGTCCGATTCATACACGATTGTCGATAGAGATAAGGGGGATGTGTTCTGAATGTTCAAGGCTTTCATGATAGTTTGATAAATTTGGTATAGATTTGAATCTAACGTACCGATCTCAAATTTCATAAATTCTAACGGCCTACTTTCAAATTTTCCGAACGTGGAAGCGATTAATAAACCATCAGGTTGATTAAAAAGCAAATATTCTGAAAGCGTACTCATTTTTAATTGATCTAATAGATTTCTTATCTTTCCAAGTCTTTGCATGCTTAATGTGGATTTTTGGATTTCATAATCCAAGATTTCAATCAATCGGTGTTGGGCGCTACCTTCTTTAACGGAGACTGGTGTGAAAGCGATCTTGTTCCGTAAGTCTTCTATCAATCCCTCGGTTAATAGAGAAAAGATGTCGTCTTCTCTAGAAGTAGGGAGATCAATTTTGTTTAGGAGTACATAAACTTTATCAATTTGAGGCGAAAATTCAAAGATATATTTCAAGAATTTTTCGAAAATTTCCTTGTTCTTACTATTCATGTCTTCTCCGTCTATTGCTGTTGAGTCAACCATGTATACAGCAGTTGTAACTTCCGAAAAAATCAATTCTCGTTGAGCTTCTGAAAAATAACGTTCCATGTATCTCTCTTGTCCACCAGCATCCCAAATATTTAGCTCCAAAATTCCCCTAAAGATAAAGTTTTCTCTGGAAACACCTTTCGTTGGCTTCAAATTGGCGACTTTCATGAAATTGTAACCCAGACATGTCGTGCGCATTAAACTGGTTTTACCCGCGCCTCCTGGTCCAAATAGTAAGACTTTCAAATCAGATCTTCACCTTCTATTGAATAATATGTTTTTATCTGTATAATTTATAGAGTTAATAATATAATATATTTTTAAACTTTATTTTATTTTTAACTTTTCCTCATATAAAACTACAGAGGAATTCTATAAAATATTTCTTACATTATTTGATTCTTCCTATTATCAATATAAAAAGAGGAACATTAAATCAAAAACTCAAATAATAACTCATCCTTTTAATTTCTATGAAGTACACTCATGACGATTATTTTCTACGAAGGATAAGAAAAACCGATAGGCAAATGGAGTTT
>JAEOUI010000176.1 GCA_016839425.1 Promethearchaeota archaeon | reverse complement strand
TTCTTTCCTGAATTTGATTCTCCAATTCTTTATTGAATTCCTGTAGCTTAATCTCGAACTTTTTCGCTTCGGAAGTATTACGTAAGATTAGTTGAAAGAAAATTTCCTTGCCTATTCTAATTATAGTTGTTTCTACTGTTATCCAAATAGTCTTATTTCTAATTCCCATGGCTTTAAATTCCACTGGCTCAAAATGATCGCATTTATCTAAATTGCCATTACATTTTTTTAGAGGATGTTCGTATTGGCTTCCCTTAATTCTATATAGTGTTTCGTGAAAAGAACTTCCTATAACACTCTTTTTTGGAATACTTGAAATATAACGATTAAAACCCTCATTACAATCAACAATGCGTCCTATTGAATCAACAATTAAAATTCCGAAGGGTGAGTTATCGAATAAATTTCGATATAATTTTTCTGATTTTTTGAGCTTGCCCTCAATTATTTTGAGCTCGTTTATGTCTTGAATTATTACTTGGACCATTTTTTCCCCCCCTATAGTGAAAAAAGCGCATTGGTATAATACCCAATTTGGTGTCATGTCTTTCTTATGAAGTTGGATTTCCTTGACTTTAACAGGTTTTCCTTTTATAAGAGCCATAAAATCTTTCATTATCATAGGGAGATATTTTTTTGGAAATAAGTTATTTTCTAAAAAAGTTGTCCCAATCAATTCATTTGCCTTGAACCCGGACAATTTCTCTGCCGTTTGGTTAAAACCAACTAATTCACCTTTCATATTATATATTACTATAGCATTTGGGGATGTTTCAAATAAAGTTCTATACCTTTCTTCTGATTCTATTAACTTTCTTTCGATTTCATCGTATTGCGTGACTTTTCCAAGATAACCAGCAATCCCTTCTAGTTGATTTTTTTGATCTCGTAAAAAGGATACAAGAAGTTCGATCAATACTATAGAACCATTTATGTGGATAAATTCCAATTCAATAAAGATAACGCGATTAAAGACTTTATCCGCCTTTATTTCAAATGCGAGTTCTTTTTTATATATAGCTTGCATTTTTTTAATAGATTCGGGTGTCATAAACTCCTTGAATTCTTTATTCATTAGTTCCTCAGGCGTGTATCCAAGAACTTGATTTACCGAATGTGCGATATAAGTATATTTTAGATCTAAGTTCATTGTAAAAGCCAATTCAATCGACTTTTCTGAAAAGGAACGATAATTTTCAACAATTTGTTCTAATAATAATTCTTTTTTCTTATTTTTCGTTATATTTCTCAAAAGTAAAATATATATTAAAGATCCATTATTGTTTTTATGAACTATTCCTCGAACATCAAACCATAAAGAAGTATTTTTATCTTGAATAAACTCCAGTTCCTTAGATAAATTATTTGATGTTTTAAGGTTGTTCAAGAAACCTTTTATCTCGTCTATTTCATTTGAATTAATAAATTGAAAGAAATCTTTATTCCGTACGAATTCATCTGTTAATATATTTTGGTTTTTTTGATTGAGCTTTATTATTTTTTCAATGATATAATTATCCTTTAAAATAAGGATAATATCTTCAAATTTCTCGATTAATAGATTAGGGATATTCTCTTGATCAACGACATTAATATCTAAAATGTCAAGGATCTTGATCGTTCCTCTGAATCCCTGTAATGACCCATTCTTATCAACAAAAGGTTTGACTCTAAGTAAAATATTGAAAATGCCTTTATTTACAGTTTTTAGTTGTAATTTAAATCTAGTAAAGCTAGAGAGGTTTTTTAATTGTAAATCTGGAAATAAGTCAAATATATTAAGTTCTAATGATTTTTTATTTTCCATACCTAAGAATTCCTTGAATCCCTCATCTAAATATGTAAAAATTCCAAATTTATTAACTTCCCATAACCAATCACTTATTTCCTCTAATATATCCTTGCTTATTTCCATTGATTTAGTAAGTTTATTTACTTGCATTCTTTTCCCCTATTAAATAATAGAAAGGTGATACTTGATTATTTTAAATATGATGACCCTATTATCAAATCCTATCTCATCTTAGATAAATAACATGATATTACTCGTACAATATAAACTTGATAATTTATATTTTATTTTTAAATCTATTTATAATCTTATTTTGTTATAATGGATTATATAATTATATTTAAGTATCTTTAACAATACATTTTTGCTCTTTTTAATTATGATTTTATCAATAAAAAATGGAAAAGGAACATTTTTATTGATTGTTTAACTCAATCAATCTTTTTTGATATACTAAAGATTTAAAGAAAAAATAAATTTTAAAAATTTAATATATAAAAAAAATATCAAATTTCTTTCAGTTTTAAACAAAGATCTTCATAATGAGGAATTTTATCACACCTTCTTTCGAAATTGATGATAAAGGAAGAGTATATTGTAAAAGTCACACGAAATATCGAATACACATTGAAGAAAAAGATTATTTTGAATACATACTTTTAGAAAAAGAATTGAGCTGCTTAACTTGTGGTCATTATAAGAGCGACGATTGTTATTTTCCAAGTACGGAAGTGGATCGCATTGTTCACGATCAAGAGAAGGAAAAACTTTTTTCGTGCAGTTTATGTGGCTCCCAAATTAGAATAATGCTCACGATAGTTCAGAAATTATATTACGAAAAAAAATTTAATGTTAAAATGCAATTAATTTGCTGTGATTGTCATCAAAAACTTTCTGAAAATCGATATCGAGAAGAATCGCTCAATAAAATATTGGTATTAGGATTCATTGTTGCAGTGGGTCTATTTTTCTTTATTTATGCTTCAATTATTAGCATATTATTTGGAATTGGATCAATAATACCATTCATTTTTAGCATATGGTGCATTTTTGCTTATCTTCCATTAAGAAAAATCACAAGGATTCATCGTGGATTGAAGTATTTTAGGAAATTCTTTAAAAGAAATAAAATAATCGGATCAACCTAACTCTCCCGCCCATCCCCTTACGCGTTTTCTCATCTCTTTTTGTTCATTAATAATACTTTGGAGTTCTTCTCCGCTCTTGGTCTTTAAATCGGTTATTTTAGGTACAAAACCATGCTTTATGAAGAGTTCTTTACATTCTTTCGAAATTAATCCTTTCGTTATGCTTTCAGGATTGTCTTTGAAATTAGGATAATTATTGTCCCAATTTTTCAGAAATTCGTCGATGCGATCGTAAGATTCAAAAACAGGTAATACTCCCAAATTGTTAGGAGTTGTGATTGCTATATTTGCTCTTGATACGGTGTAATCATTTCCATTGAACGAAATAGAAATGCCCCTCTCTTTTTTTAGTCTTTGAAGCATGTTAATGTCGGTAATAGAATCGCCAAGAGCGATCATTTTGGAGATAGGCGTGTTCGTTCTTTTAGAAATATTTTCTATGGCGAGTTCCTTTCTTTTGCCACCACGTACTTCTATCTTGTTCATTATCTGAATATAATTAGAATCTTCATTCTTCCAAAAGAAATCGTTTAGTTCTTCTAAAACACTCTCTATGTTCTTATTGTTTTTCAGGTATTTATTAAAGATTTGGTGGACCAGAATATCAACTGAACTTTTAATGTTATCCACTTCCATCTTTAACTTATCTATATTTAAATCAGTGCAATATACATGATCTTGAGGTATCGAGAGAGCACTAGTCACCGTGTGAGCAAATTGAGTATAACTTGTGGAAATGACAAAAATATCCCATTCTTTTCTTAATATTTTCATCAATTCGGAGCAACCAGGTAATAAACCCAGATTTTGTCTTGCAAGACTTAATAATTCTGTTTCTGAATAACAAGCAAGGTAAAAAGGTGCCATTATTCTCAAAGTATCTCCTGGTTGATATTCTGCAATATTTAATCGTTCTTTTACTCCCGGAGTATCGATGAGGTAATCGTCGTAGGTTGATATCATGAAAAAGAATTCTCCCATGTCGTAATTTTTTAGAGAGAGTTCTGGTTTTTTACTTAAAAATTTTCCAATATCTGCTGCAAAATCAACAATACTTATTGGTCCTTCTAGATCCCAGCAACAGACTTTTTTGTTGTTCAGATAATTTCACATCAAGCTTGCTTTTAGAATAAAATGAGAAGAACTTGCTTAAATAAATATTTATTAATAAATTATTAATTTAGGTGATATAAATCACTATTAGGTTTTTAAATTAATGAGATTTTAAGGATTTCTTTAAAATGTCCTCCAAACTACGATTTTTTTGTAGTTCTTTTTCAACAATATGGCGCCAGTTTGGTTCTATTGTATCAAAAGCTTTTTGAGCAAGTTTTTTTAAATCCTCGTCGTAGGAAGAAAGAAAAGGACCAAGCAAGATCAAGGCTCTTTTATCTTTTAAATTAATAAAACATTCCATCATGTTAATAATCGCGTATTTATCGGGAATCTCGGCTTCCATTTCTTCCTTGAACTTAGATGCGATTATCATCGTGGCTTTTGGGTCGCCAATTCTTCCCATAGCTTCTATTATGCGATTGCGTACCATCTTGT
>JAEOUI010000175.1 GCA_016839425.1 Promethearchaeota archaeon | reverse complement strand
CCCAATTGTACCAAATCGTATCTATTTCTGAATCCGCATCGATTGCCTCGATCTGAAGTAGTTGAGTTGCATTAGCGTGAGTTCTACTTAATGGACTTGCTATGTTAACCGATGGAATTAATGTATCTTCATTTCCTGCATCTCTGGTTAACCAATAAGGTGAGAATAGTACAACTAAAATCAAGATTGAACTTATAGATATTGGACAAGCAATACTTATTATTTTTTTTAGAAACTTACTCATTATAATATCATTTAAATTTATGATTCGTTGTGAATCAGTTAATCAGTGTTTTATATAAATTGGCCTAGCAAGATATTGAAATCAAGTTAATTACAAATTATTAAAAGCACATTGAAATAAGTTAGATTTATTATTGGATGACTTTAAAAAACCCTAATCTTTAATAAATAATTATTATCTAATAAAAGACTTACATAGTCGTATAAATAGAGAGCAATCCTTAAATAATGCTTATAATCGCCCAGATAAGCTTTATTATTACAATCTCTATTCAAAAAGTATTATTCATTTTTTTCACATATTCAATTATAATATTTATTTATGAATCTTTAAAATTTGTTATAACACGCTTCTAAGGCATTTTTTAATTTTGATATCTTTATGGGATGAGTTTACTACGGATGAATTTAATCAGATTCGCCATATCATTATAATAATCGTCGTTATTTGATGGATGCTCTTTTAATTTCTCAATTTTTTTTAAAATCTCTTGAGATAAACCCCCGTATTGACTGCTAAATGCTTCAACTCTCCTTTTTAAACTAAACTCAATCTTTTCCTTGGAATCTAACTCTAAATATTTATCAATTACCCGCAAAATTTTATTCTTATCGCCAGGTAAATCCCCCCATATCTCTGTTAGGAGGTTTGCTGCCGAGTCGCTGGTGATAGTCGTTTTGCAGTCTATATTTTCTACAAGCAAGCGTTGTTCTTTTACAATGTCCTCCTCTGTTAATTCCTCGAATTCTTTAGCTTTGACCATTAGATATAGGGGTGTTTGAGGAAATATTTCAAGCGTTCTCAAGCGAACAAATTCTGGCTCGAGTGTGTTTATCACGCGAGCGGTTTCTAAAGCGTGCTCTTCGCTCCATTTTTTACCACCCAACCCTGGCATGACATAAGTACACAAGGATATTCCGCCTTCCTTTATGTTGAACCCTCCCAAGACGTGTTGCTCACGGGTTACGCCCTTATTTACGAATTTTAAAACGTTACTTGAACCCGATTCTAGACCAACATGTATCCTATCTAAACCTGCCTCGTGCAAGGACTTAAAATACACTTTTCCCTTCTTGGACGCCGTGCGAGTTCTTCCGTAGCTCGTTATTCTTTTTATTGAAGGAAAAGCCAATTTAAGGCGGGAAAGAATTTCCGTCAAGAAATTTTGCTCGTATAGAATGGGATTTGCGCCCCCTATGAATGCGGTCTTAGCGTTCGCATATAAATGCCAATATGCTAGATGCATGACACATTCGTTCATGTTTGGATGCTTGGATATTGCTTTAAGAATTGAAGCTTGGTTCAAGGGCCCTTCGCTTAATAAAGCATCATTTATGTCGCGAGCGTTTTTGATGTCTCCAATAACATCTTCAAGGCTTCTTCTCTTGAACTGGAACTTTTCTTCAAATAAATGTCCAGGACAAAAGGCACACTTGCCCCACGGACAATATGAATGGGTATTAATTGCCAAGCTAAAGTTTTCCGTCGGAGGTCGCACGGTGGCGATTTGAAATGCATTCATTATAACACTTTTCCTTGGTTTAAGTAATAGAAAGACAAATTCAATAATAATTCTATGCAAATATTTTTGAAGGAATCTATGCATTTTAGTATATGACAAGTAAAATCCAAATGCGATATGATGTTTGAAAACGAAACGAAATCATTTTTACAATTTTATTTTGGATGCAAGTATAGATTTCATTGGATGAGTGAAGAAAAACTCGCTCGCTATCAAGACAAGAACGCTAATGATATGGTTCAATACGCTATAAAACATTCTAAATTTTTCAGAACATATTTTAATAACCGGGATTTAAAGGATATTTGGAACTTACCAACTACTTCTAAATCCTTGATGATGGAGAATTTAACAGATTACAATACAATGGGATTTGACAAGGAAGAAATGATTAATTTCTGCTTGGAAGCCGAAAGAGCCAATGATTATAGCAAAAGATTTCACGGCTGCAATTTGGCAATGTCTTCAGGAACTAGTGGAAATAAAGCAATTGTTCTGACTCATCCGTACGAAGAAAAATATCTACAAGCAGCACTTTTTGCTCGATTTCCTTTTCCTCAAGTATTAAAAATAAATTGGGCTTTTATACTGAGGGTAACCACGCCCGCATTTAATGTGCGAAAATTTGGACAAAAATTATCATATATCAACCAACTCAAACCACACGAAAAAATAATGAAAGATATAGAGCTCATTCGACCTAATATTTTATCAGCACCCCCATCAATGCTTCAAATAATTGCAAGGGAAGTGGAGAATGGAAAATTAAGGATTCGTCCCAAACGAGTAGTATCGTATGCTGAAGTTCTCACACCAGAAGTAAAAAACGAACTTGAAGAGGTTTTTGGTGTTATTATTCATCAAATTTATCAATGTAGTGAGGGACCAATTGCAATGTCTTGTAAGTACGGTAACCTGCATGTTAACGAAGACTTAATTCGGGTTGAATGTTTTGATCGTCAAGGAAATCCCACCCCTTCTGAAGAACCTTGCCATAATATGATTGTAACTGATCTTCATAAAAGATCTCAACCTATTATTCGATTCGAATTGAACGATATAATCACGCTCTCTCAAGATAAGTGCAAATGTGGCTCTTGTTTTCGGGTAATTAGACAAATTATGGGACGATCCGACGATATTTTTTGGGCAAAAAGATCTGATAAAAACGAATTACAATATATCTTTCCTGATTATATCCGGAGAGCCATTATTACCAGTTCAAGCGATATCGGCGATTATCAAGCCATCCAAAATGACTTGGAAAAAATACATGTCAAGATCAAACCTGTTGGCTCAAATATTGATAAAGAAAAAATTACATCGATAATTCAAAAAAAAATTGAAGAAGTATTTATTTCCTATTCTTGTCTTAAACCAGATGTCTCCGTTGTTTTTGAAAATCCAGAATTAAATCCTTATTCTGCGAAATTGATTCGAATCCAAAGGAATTTTAAGGTATAAAATCTTTTGATTCATTTTCCAGGTGCGTAATAATGGCATAACCAAGGACAAATTCCATCTAAACCTGGAAACATGGCCCTTTCGTTTATGTTTGATTGTGAAAGCTTGTCCCGAATCTCGACTTTGAGTTCTGATGGAACAATAATTTTTCTCCAGAGGCGCTCGTCGGGATGTTTTTGGAGCCAGTCGTCCATTCAGACTTCGGGGTTTGACATGAAGGAAAACATGGCGAATTAGTTTAACACCCCGTCAATTGATGGTGATTCAATTATATTTAATTAATTTTTTTTTCGTTTCTTTCTACTCATCATTTTTAAATATTTTATCAAACTTATATTTGAATAAATCGCGAAAACTGGGATTTGACATCTCTAAGTGTGGATTTCCTCTATTAAATAATACTTCCCTTTCTCTATTGAAGAATTCCTTAAATATAATCCTGCGATTCTAAATTTCGGGCAAATATAAAACATATTTTAATAAAGATTTTAAAATTTTGTTGTTTATTTAAAACATTAAATATAATCAAATATTTTTAACTAAAATCTACACTAATTATACAATAAAAAATATCGAGTTAGAACATGCATCTGACTAAATCTTGTCCAATATGTAAATCAATCCAATTACAAAGAATTAAACAACTTTCCATTGATAAAAAATATACAGATCAATTAAATAAAATTAATAAGGATTGGCCCAAAAATAACTTTTTTATTGAATTATGCATGAAATGTGGATTTATATTCGAAAATCCTCGCTTTACTGATGAAGATTATTATTTAATAATAGAATTTCATTCTAAACCTGTTAAATTTCCTGAGAAATCTATCCCCCGAGCCCAGACTTGTTATAACTTTATATCAAAATATTATGAAATAAGTAATAATTTTTCAGCAAAACCGTCAATTTTAGATTTTGGTGGACAGGTCGGTCAAAATTTATATTATTTCTTAGATCAATTTGATTGTTATCTCCTTGATTTTGCCAATTGGATTCTTCCAGAAGGTGTAACATATTTAGGCCGAGATTTTTCTGTTGTTAAAGAAAAAAATATCAAATTCGATGCAATAATTAGCACTCAAGTTTTTGAACATGTAAATGATTTAAGAGATACACTTAAATCACTTATAAATTGTTTAAAGGATGGAGGCGTAATATATACACAAGTTCCCTTAGGATGTTTGAGAGAATGGAAGAGTAAAACAGCTCCATTTACACATATAAATTTTTTCTCAGAACAAAGTTTATATAATTTTTTTACATTAGCGGGATTGAGTGTTATGTATTTGAAAACAAATAGATACCCCTATGATAAAAGAATAATTTGGAACTTGGACATAGTGGCAATTAAAAATCAACAACAAACAAAATATATAAAATCAAGCAATATTGCATCAACAGAAAAACAAATGAATAATTTATTATATTTATTTATTGTTTTAATAAGGATGTTTAAGCTCAATCATTTTTTTTTCTTAAAAAAATTGAAAACATTCAAAAACAAAATGATTTCAAATTTATTTAAATTGATAAATAAGCAAAAAAAAGTTTAATTTTTTATT
>JAEOUI010000174.1 GCA_016839425.1 Promethearchaeota archaeon | reverse complement strand
ACAAGTGAACCTTCTCGTTAACGAAGGTGCGAATCCCCCAAAGATTGTAATTGGACACATGTGTGGTAATACTTCTATAGATTATCATACTGAGGGTTTAAAGAGAGGTGTTGTTATCGCATTTGATAGGTTCGGTATTGAGATGTTTTTATCGGACCAAGAACGCATATCCACATTAATCCAGCTTTTAGATATGGGGTTTACTAATCGTATTATGCTCTCTCAAGATTTTATTGGGTGTGCTTTTGGAAGGGGCGGAAGACTACCAGAAAATCAACTTAAAAAAATTAAAAATTGGTCATATACAAATATTTACCAAAATATCATACCTACCCTCAAAGAAGCAGGAATAAACGATTCCCAAATTCAAACAATGACAGTCGAAAATCCCAGGCGATTTTTAAGTAGTCTATAGGCACAAATATTTGAGGAAGAATACAATATGGCTAAGTGTAAGATAACGGTGCTTGAAACACAATTTAATGAAAATTAGATTAAAGAATATGGTGCTGAAAATATTTGTCCATGCCCGTTCCACGAAATCGGGCAAGTATTTATCGCGGGCTATACTAAGCCCGATGGTTTCTGCGGTGAAGCATGAAAAGCCACCCAACATTATGTGTTTGCCTTGATTCACGGGTCTAAGGGAACATTCTTCGACAACCAATGGGTTCGTAAAGAAGGAGTGGCTATAAATAGCTGTAATGACGGACTCAGACCCGTGATTTTCAAGCTTGAGCGATTGCAAGAATGAAAACTAATGTTAAAAGTTTTAATTAATAATTTGTATATTTCTTATGAAATTTTTCAAGTAGAATGTAATAAATATTAAATAATTAAAATTCAAATTGCTTTTATTCGTTACTTTATAATGTCTTTTTAATCTTTAATGGAAATTTTTATAGATTTGATATGAAATTTCTTAAAAACATATACTTAAAAGTTATTTTTTTTAACTTTCTTTTAGCGAATAGTTCATTAAAATTGAACGAGATTATATTCTCAATTAAAAATTTTGAGTTTTAATAAATGGTTATTGATTATAAGGATATTAACGAAAAATATAATGCCTTGATGGATGCTTTAAATCTTGCTGGAATTGGGATTGATATAGTGAATAAAGATCATACTATTTTATATCAAAACAAGACATTAAAAGAAAAGTTTGGAAATTGCGTTGGAAATTCCTGCTATGAAAAATATATGGCTTTAAATAAACCCTGCGTGTTTTGTCCGATGAAGAAAGCCATTGAAAATAATACAATTGAAACTCTTGAATTAGAGGGACTTGATAATAGAATTTACGAATTAATTTCAGTGCCCCTAACTAATCCAGATGGCAAT
This sequence comes from Promethearchaeota archaeon, assembly GCA_016839425.1. The sequence goes on along the minus strand of JAEOUI010000174.1, from coordinate 3,773 downwards.
ATAAATAAAGTTGCAGAAGTAGTAATTGACATTACTAATCGAAAAAAAACGGAAAAAGAGCTTAAAAATAAGGACCATCTCATCAATTCAACTTCAAGCGTAATCACTACCTGCGACCTCAATGGAATCATAAATTTTGTAAATCCTAGCTTTTTAAAATTATGGGGCTATGAAAATGTTGACGAGGTTTATGGGAAGCATTTCAAGGAATTTTGGAATGTTGAAGATCAATTAGATGAAATCTTTGGTACATTAATGAACAATAATCCTTGGTTTGGAGAAATTAAAGCAACGAAGAAGGATGGTGTCATTTTTGATGTTCAAGTCTCTGCAAACTTGGTACTTGATGACGATGGAAATCCAATAAGCTTGATGTCATCTTCAATAGATATTACTGATCGCAAGTTAAACGAACAAAGGTTGATTCAATCCGAAGAGAAATTTTATAAAACATTCCACGAGAGTGTTGTAATGATGTGTATCAGTAGAATTGAAGATCGTAAAATCGTCGAAGTTAATAAGTCCTTTTGCAAAACAGTTGGATATACAAAAGAAGAAATGATGGGAAAAACTTCTCGAGAGCTTGATTTACTTTTTAATTACCAAGAAAGGGAGGGATATTTAAAGAATATTACAAAAGATAATGATATTGAACTTGCCGATGTGAAGATCAGGAAAAAAGATGGTTCTTTCATCTTTGGACTGATATCGATTTCGCAAATAACCTTACAAGACAGCCCATGCTTATTAGCCATGGTAACTGACATTACTGACCGAAAGCGTGCAGAACAAAGAATTGTTGAATCTGAGGAAAAATATCGAACTCTCTTTGATTCAGCAAATGATGCAATATTTATAATGAAAGATAGCAAATTCATTGAATGTAATGATAAAACTCTTGAAATTTTTAAAATTGATTCACGATCTTCAATCTTAGGGCTTTATCTATGGGATATTTCCCCTCAATATCAACCAGATGGGCAGGAGACGATAAAAAAAGGAAAATTTTTGATCGAGGAAACTTTAAAAGGAATTCCTCAAAGATTTTATTGGAAACACGAGATGAAAGATGGAAGCTTAATTGATGCGGAAGTTTCTCTTAATCGATTTATAATTGGTAAGGGGATATATGTCCAATCGATTGTGCGAGATATCACCGAAATAGTACAAGCTCAAGAAAAGCTAAAAGAATCAGAACAAAAATTTAGAACAATATCAGAGGAATCTCCTATTGGGATTATGATCATTCAAGATCAAGATATTAAATATGTTAATCAAAAAACTCTTGACATTCTCGGATACACAAGAGAAGAGATTGCAAGCTGGAATCTTAAAGATATAGAAAAAATAATTCACCCCGATTTTGAGCAATTTGCTGAAGAAAGAAGAAAAATAAGATCATCAGGTGATATTTCATATGCTTATAAGTCTACTCTAAAAATAAGACGAAATGATGGAGAATTTAGATGGATGGAAGTAATCTCTAAACCAATGATTTTTAATGGGAATCCTGCAAGAATGTTAATTACGATCGATATTAATGAAAGAATGGAAGCGGAACGAAAATTAATTGAATCTGAGGAAAAATACAGGAATCTATTTGAAAAATCTCCAGACGCCATATTTCTGGTTGATCTTAATGGAACAATAATTGATTGCAATGCTACTACTGAAAAAATTTTTGGATATTCTCCTAAAGAGTTAATTGGAAGAAATTATTTGAAATTACCTTTATACTCTGAAAATTCGATTTATGAAACAAATAAGAGGTTTGAGAAAATAAAGAACAAAATCGAACCAGAAGAGCAAATTTTGGAATTTAAAAGAGATGATGGAACATTTGGTTATTTTAAATCAATAATTTCGTTTGTTAAAATAGGAAATCAAGATTTTTGTCAAGCTATAATTCAAAACATCACAAAGCAAAGGGAAGCGGAAATGCTCATAATCGAAGAAAACAAAAAACTCCAAGAGTTGAATGATATGCGACAGAATTTAATCGATCGAATTTCTCACGAGTTAAAAACCCCACTAACTTCTGCATATGGGGCTTCACAAGTACTAAAGAAGATTTATAAAAAAGAAATGAGCGATGAAATGTTAGAATTTGTAAATATAATGGAGAAGGGAATTAAAAGATTAAAGAAACTCGTTGAAAATCTGTTGAATGTCTCAAAATTTGACGCAAAAATGCAACCACTCCATTTACAAAAAGAAGATATTATTAAGATTATAAATAATTCTATTGAAGAAATGCAACATCAAGCATTATTACGAAATATCACTAAGCAATTAGACTTACCTGATCATTTTATATTTAGCATTGACAAGGTATTATTTAGTCAAGTGATAACGAATATTATCTCAAATGCAATTAATAACACGCCTCCAGGGGGAAAAATTTTCATAAATTTTAACGAAACGAGTAAATATGTTGATATTATTATAAAAGATACTGGAATTGGCATTACAAAGCAGGAAATGCCCAGATTATTTAAAAAATTTGGTAAAATCGAAAGATTCGGAAAAGGTCACGATGTATTCATTGAGGGGTCAGGTTTGGGATTATTCATTTCTAAGGAAATTATAGATTTACATGGAGGACAAATACTAGTAGATTCTGAAGGTAGGAATAAAGGTACATCATTTACAATTCGACTTTTTAAGAATTAACTCAACAAATAAAATAAGGAACAATTTGACAAAAATGTTTAAATGCTCTATAATCATCATTTAAAATATTATTAAAATAAGAAATAAGATTAAAGATTTTAATGAAAAATTTTGGATTTTTAAGTTATGAAATGCGTTACCTCCTCCCAGGTGCGATTTTATTAATCAATTTAATCTCATTAGCATTTCTTTTAAATCTAATAGATTTTAGTATTATATTATCTTCAGATTATTCTATTTTTTTAGGAATCATCTCTCTCCCTCTTATTATACCCCTCATTTTTCTCTTAGGACGATCTTTATCCATTACAGAATATTTGTTTAAAATTTTAGTAATTAATAAAGTTGCAAAAAAAAGCATGATAGAACTCTGTGAAATGTGGAAAAATTGTGATGTAGAGGAAAAACAGAAAATTATTGAATTTTTCAATAAAATAAAAATATGTTTTCAATTGAGGGGTTCTAATCTTAAAGATAAAAATAATAATCTTAAAAAAAAACTTGATAACCTTGATTTTGAAAATTTGACTAGTAAAGAAATTAATTTTATTAAAGTGATTATATGGAGATATTTTTATTATAAAAATAGAAGAGATTTAGTTGATCATGATCTTAATCTAATAGTAATGACAAAGTATTCTACTATCGCTCTTATAATTTCTTTGTTTTGTTCCTTTCCATGGATTTTTAATCCTGATTATTATTTTATATCAATTGTTATTTTTGTCTATTGTATGATTCAAATTATAATGAATATAATATATCAATTTAGAGCTGAAAAAGATCTTATCATAGATACTTTTAGATATTTTTTTTTTTTTGCAACAAGTGAAAATTAAAATCTTATATTAGATAATTGAGAATCCTCTTAATATTGAGAGAATATTGTGATATTATTTTGGTATGTATGATTGAACGCGAAAGGCAGCTTTCACGAACTTTATAACTATTTTCACAATTTTCTAAGATGTTAGTAAGAAAAATCAATTTTCTTATATATAAAAAGAAAAATTATCGGAACTAAGAAAAGAATGAAATTTAAAAATAAGAAATATGAAAGATTTGAAATTACAATTTGTGTTAATATGTAAATACAACTT
>JAEOUI010000537.1 GCA_016839425.1 Promethearchaeota archaeon | reverse complement strand
AGAAGCTTCACTAAACTATTAAAGCCATCTTTAAAGACAAAATTACTTTCCTTCGAGGTCAAAAATTCCTTTATAAGAGTGGCTGTAAGGAATTTTTGATACTTACCTCCATTAATTTCTTGGATAAACTCATTATCTTCACTAAGCTTACTTTTTATTGAAAGTTTAACGATTTCATCATAAGATAAATCCTGTGAGCCAATGTTTGTTTCTGAATCAAGGGTGGATTGAAAAATAGATAAGAATAAAGCATTGGCAAGAATTCTATTAAATTCTTGAGATGATATCTCATCTTGAACAATAGGTTTGATTACCTGATCCCAGAATTCTTTAAGACGTCCATTTTCAAAATTTAGAATTTCACCTTGAATTAATTTTGAAAACTGATCCTTGGATATGGCAAGCTTTAGACTAATCAATAACTTATCAAACTGTTCACAGAACTGTTTTTTCTCATTTGGATTAATATTGGGATTATCCAACATTTTTTGCATTTGATTGATACCCGTATATTTAGCCTTTAGTTGATTAACTATAGAACCTCCACCTACTTGATATGCAACCGCTCGAATGGATGCGGCTTCTTGAACTACAGTTTGAAGGTCTTGTACGTTCCGGGCATGAATTGCTTGCCATTGATTGAAACCATCAAGACATGACGTTCAATACCGTCATAATCTTTAAATTTAACTACTGAAAAGGCGATATTATCTGGATTTTTTCCACTTTCTTTTAAATTAAATATCGGTTGGTACTTATTCCAAAGTGCTTGGATGATCTGTTCTTCCTTGTTAACAAAATCTTCATAACTATCAATTTGAATTTCATATATCTCTTTAAAAATCTTCATAATGTCATTAAAGTTATCAGTTACAAACCATTTCAATCGCCCTTGAGCTATTTTATCTTGAACTGGAACACCACTTTTACCAATGTTTTCAAAAACGTTAAATAAATCACCCTTCTTTGCAATTTCATCATAATCATGATTATTGAGTTTAAAACGCCGTGTTTTAGAATCAAATTCAATTATATTGGAAGTTATTTTCGCTAAATCATTTTCGAGCAACTTTGGAAAGGTTTCACTAACCTTGTATTCTTTTGGAACGAGATCCAAATCTAATAATGTTGTAAGGAGTTTTTCGTTAATCATCTTGAAATAATATGGATTAAAAAAGACGATATGAAAAACGATCTTAATCAACTCGAATCAATGGAACAAAGTTCAGCAAATAATAACCCAACTAAAGAATCACCAAAATCAAACACTCCTGTTTCATGTGATGAATCAACAGTTGAAATAACAGATCCTCTAGTTAAAATGGGGAAGCGAATGATCTGGCTCCCAGATATTTCGATGTTCACACTCGGTGGATTTATTAGGCGAGTCACGTCCCATCCCGGTTTTGAACGCTCAGATACTCATTGTCTCACAATTAAATCACAAGAAGTATATCCTGGTGCAAGATTTGTTAATGATTTAGAAAACCCAACTGAGGTATTAATAGTTAGACATACTACCTCGATGGCACACTAATTTTTGTAATTTAAGGACATAAAAATAATTTATTTCATTTTGAAGAGTTATGATATTTATTCAGTTTTTCATTTTATTTTTTCATTTATGGTTCATTTGATGGTCAAAATGTAAATAGGTAATTGTTTTTGAAGGAAACTTTTAAGAAAAGATTGATTATTTATATTAATTCCTTGATATAATCAAAAGGGAGTTCTAAAATATCATCTCCCGTATATTTAAAGATGGTTACAAGCAAATTACGTGTAATTCTGATATCCTCGGCAAATATAATTGTTTTCAATACTTCAAGATTATACTTTTTATGAACTTTTTCCCAAATATCAAAATAATCTTTATGTCCTGATTCAATATACTCAATTCCACATAACTCACATAGAATTTTCTCAAGATAATGAATTAATCCCTCGCTTAACCATTTTCTTATGGTACTTTTTCCTTTGGTTACGGATTTTGAATGAAGGAGTTCTGCCAATAGTAAACTAAAATCATATTTAGCTTCGATCTTAATAAAGACTTTTTCTTCATTCCATTTAAACATCCCCGGAATAATTTCACATAAAATTCGATACCTTTCCTTAACAGAAACAAGATCTTGATATGCTTCAGAACTTAACCTATAATTATTCTTAATGCATTTATAAAAATCTAAATTATTGACATATAACACGGGGACATCGCTCACGTCTAACCCTAGATTTTGTTTTATGCATCGTATAACCTTATCTTTGTTTTGCGAATAAAACCTATCTGACATTTAATAACCTTCAAAGAGAAATAACTATAATGATCTTAAGATGCTTACTAACTTATCCGGACAATTTTTTTTAATGAATTCTTTATGTTCTTTTAAAAAATTATCAAATTTCACGAGCAGTTCTATTTTTTCGTCTTGGGTGCATTTGTCTTGTAATTCTTCAGAAAGTTTAGATAAATTCTTAATTATATCTTCATCCTTTTTGCTAAGATTTTCTTTCAACACTTTTTCTTCTTTTTTGACGTCTTTTTCTCTCGGAATTGTCATCAATGAATATATAGAACTATAGGTATTAATTTGTTTTGATTTATCAAAAACGATTCAGTTAAGGATAGCTTCAACTTCATTTATAATAAGAGGCAAAAAATGAGAGGTATTTCTTTATAACTTTATACCTGATCTACGGTTCTTACGCTTAATTTATAAGGCACTCTGCAATAATCCTTCAAGACCAACAATATTTTTCGGGATTTAATCCCGAAAACCTTGACCTTCTTGCACTAATGTTTCTTGCTCTTCTTTTGTAAAGTATTGCATTACAGGGATGAAAAAGTGTTTGTCTTCTTTTTCAATGTGCTTGGGATAAAATTTCGTCAAGAATTTGATTTTTTCAATAATAGTGCTAATCGAATTTTCATCTCCTTTAGCATATTTCCTATTTGCCTCGACCAATTCCCCCGTTATTTTTCTTCCAAGCACGTGCTCTTCAATGAGTTCCTCCATTATTTTCTCGTGTTCTGGTGATAAATCACGCTTTTTCAATTCTCTAAAGAGAATGTCTTCTTCCTTCCCATGGTGAGTTTGATCGGCATAGGTACGTATAAAATCCACCACATTATCGATGAAAATAGGATCAACTTTACCAGAATCAATTATTTTCTTTAATTCCATTTTCAGAACCTCAATCATCCTTTCGATTAATCTATGCTCGACCATTAACGGTCCTATAGGCAACATTATTTTTTTTTCCTCTCTTCTTTTTTTAATATTGTTTTTATATAGTAATTTAGCTACTCTTTGATCAAGTTATAATCAACATTTAACAATGATGGCGAACATGTTAAGTACTCAACCTTTAAAAACAAACAAGATCTAATTTCATCTATATAGAAAAAAAACCAAAAAACAAAATAAAAATGAAATAACAACTCTGAGCATCAGAGTATTATAGAGGTGAAAAATAATGCGGGGATATTGTCCTCAACATCAAGCCGTATACGATGGAGTAAAACCACGTTTTAATGTGGCTTTATTCATCTTCCTAATTATTTGTACTTGGGCTCTATGGATCGTTTACTTGATATACTATGCCGTTCAAAATGACGATAGATGTCCCATATGTGGAACCAGACTAATAGCTGAATCATTGAGCAGTCAAGGGGGAGCTGCAACATATCAACCGTTTGAAACAATGCAATACACGGCGCCCCCTAATGAAGAATATCACGGGCTCAAATATTGTCCTATTTGTGGTTCGAAACTAGATCCGGGGGCTAGTTTTTGTGGTAATTGT